>JAZSLY010000133.1:0-6970 GCA_045535585.1 Eubacteriales bacterium | reverse complement strand
GGAACAGATTAAAAAATATCTTTCCGACAAAAACATTGAGGTAAAGGACTTCGGTACGAATGGCACTCAGTCGGTTGACTATCCCGAATTCGGTAAAAAGGTTGCCGAAAGTGTCGCATCAGGCGAAGCAGAGAAGGGAATACTTGTTTGCGGAACGGGTCTCGGTATGATGCTCTGTGCCAACAAAACCGAGGGCGTTCGTGCTATTTGCACGAATGATAGCTACAGCGTTAAGTTTTCACGCCTTCACAACAACGCCAACGTTATTTGCTTCGGCGGACGTACTATGGGTATTGAAGCGGTGCTCTACAACCTTGAAATTTTCCTTACCACAGAATTCGAGGGTGGCAGACATCAAAGACGCGTAGAAATGTACGATAAAATTATATAAAATTATATTGCCAAATCAATCTTTTTGTGTTATACTGTAAGACGAATAAATTATTCAAAAGCTGAGGATACTAAAATGAAAGATTACAAAAATTTTACTGTATGTGACCATCCGCTTATTCAACACAAACTGTCAATTCTCAGAGGGGTAGATACGGGCTGTAAGGAGTTCCGTGAGCTTGTAAGTGAAATTGCAATGCTTGTGGCATATGAAGCTACCCGCGACCTTCCTCTTGAGGACGTAGAAATAGAAACACCTCTTGAAAAGATGACCGCAAAGGCTATTGCAGGAAAGAAGCTTGCTATCATTCCTATCCTTCGTGCAGGTCTTGGAATGGAGCCCGGAATACTTACTCTCATTCCTGCGGCAAAGGTTGGCCACATCGGCTTATACAGAGATCCCGAAACGACCCTGCCCGTTACCTACTATTGCAAGCTTCCTTGTGATATAGCGGAAAGAATTGCTATCATCATCGACCCTATGCTTGCAACGGGAGGCTCTGCGGTTGCTGCAATTGATTTGCTGAAAAACGCTGGCGTTAAGAATATCAAGATGATGAACATTGTTGCCGCGCCCGAGGGGGTTACGGCTGTTCTTGAAGCTCATCCTGACGTACAGATATATGCTGCCGCTCTTGACAGAGAGCTCAATTCTCATTCATATATCTTGCCGGGTCTCGGTGACGCAGGTGACAGAATTTTCGGAACAAAATAATAGATTTTTTCGCAAGATACGAATTAAGACCATGCTAGCCGGGGAGACAGCGGCGCCTTGTTACCTGCAATCCGCTATAGCAGGGGTGAATTCCTTAGTTGAGGATTGCGGATGTGTAGCTGCTCTTACGGAGAAGTGTTGAGAAATGGGTCTTGTGCAATTAAAGGCTGTGAACCATGTCAGGTGGGGAACCAAGCAGCATTAAGCAGTTTATTTAATGTGCCACAAGGGTGCCTGTTTTGAGCTTTGATTTAAGATAACGGACATATCTGCACATTCGATTCTGGGTGCATGGTCTTAATTCGTATCTTGCTTTTTGAAAAGGAGTTTTTTTGATGTATCTGGCACTATATCGTAAATGGCGTCCACAAACCTTCACCGACGTAGTAGGTCAGGAGCACATAACGTCGGTTTTGCAATATCAGGCAACCAATGACAAGCTTTCCCACGCCTATATTTTCTGCGGCTCACGCGGTACGGGTAAAACCACCTGCGCTAAGCTTCTTGCCAAGGCGGCAAACTGTACCAATCTTGTAGACGGAAACCCCTGCAACGAATGTGAGGCTTGCCGACAGATTAACGCAGGCACTGCAATGGACGTTGTGGAGCTTGATGCCGCATCCAACAACAGAGTGGACGATATCAGAGCCCTGTGCGACGAGGTGGTTTTCCCACCCTCTGCTCTTAAAAAAAGAGTTTATATCGTCGACGAGGTACATATGCTTACCACTCAGGCGTCCAATGCTCTTTTGAAAACCCTTGAAGAACCGCCTGCACACGCCATTTTCATTCTTGCCACAACCGAGCTTCAAAAGGTTCCTGCCACTATAATGTCCCGTTGTCAGCGCTTTGATTTTTCACGAATTAAGAAGGATAAAATAGTTGACAGAATTATGCAGATTTCCTCCGAGGAGGGAATAAGCCTTGAAAGAGAGGCGGCGCTCGTTATCGCCAACCTTTCCGACGGCGCTATGCGTGATGCATTAAGTCTCTTGGAGTCCTGCGCATCAAAGGGTGGCTTTATCACCGCAGAATACGTCATAAATTTACTTGGCCTTTCCAACAGAGAGCAACTGCTCGAGCTTCTTTATGCCTGCTCAAAGCAGAACACTATCAGGGCACTTACTATCGTCAACGAGCTTTACGAAAAGAATTCGGACATCACGTCCTCCTTCTTTGAGCTACTGACCATTTGCAGAGACACCCTGATTGTTAAAAACGTTCCGTCACCGTCAAGGTTTATGAATACGACAGAAAGCGAAATTGAGCGATTAACCGAAATTGCCGATTCACTTTCAAACGACACCCTGAACTTTTTTATCGACGAACTAAAGACTTTTATAAATACCCCCGAGGTGTTTGGTGTCAACAAGAAGGTTTCGGCAGAAATAACCGTTATCAAAATGACGTCACCGTCCTCGGTTATGAGCGTTGACGCACTCTCCGACCGTCTTTCAAGGGTGGAGAGCGCAATAAAAGACGGTGTTGTGTCCGTAGCTCCCGAGGAGTGTGCCGAAGCACCTGAAAAGGCTGTGACTAAGCCAAAGGCTGAACACGTTCAAAAGCAACAGCCTATCGAAACAACGGCTGAAAAGCCGAAAACACAGTCAAATAAGAACGTATTCGAGCACGTTTCCGCCTTTGTTAAGAAATTCGGCGAGAGCGAGCCTATGAATAAGTTTTTTATGGAGAGCGCAAAGATACGTCTTGTGTCGGGCGAGCTTGTTATTTCCACCGACTTTTTCGGCGCGTCTATGCTTAATAAGCCCCACACTATTGAAAATGCACTAAAAGTGGCGAAAGAGCTTGACTCCTCGGTTAGCTCTGTCAAAGTTGAGGTTTCCGACGGTAAGGACACCGATGCTAATGCATCGGGCGATCTTGATGAATTATAATTTTAAAGGAGTATCACTATGAAAGCAAGATTACCACAAGGTATGGGCGGCGGCCCACAGAATATGAATGCAATGCTTAAGCAGGCGCAAAAAATGCAGGAGGATATGAACAACCTTCAAGCTGAGCTTGAAAGCAAGGAATACGAGGTTTCCGCAGGAGGCGGTATGGTCAAGCTCGTTATCACGGGCAAAAAAGAGGTCAAGTCAATGACTATTGCTCCCGAAATCGTCGACCCCGACGATATAGAAACCCTTGAGGATATCGTCGTTGCCGCAGTTAACGAGGCAATAAAGAGGGTTGAGGATAACGCCGCAGCCGAGATGCAGAAGATTACGGGCTCGTTAAATATCCCGGGTATGTTTTAATGTATAATTTCATTGAACCTGTCGAAAAGCTTGTACAAGAGTTCAGGCGTCTCCCCGGTGTCGGTGCAAAGTCGGCTATCCGAATGGCGTTTGCCGTTGTTGATATGGATGAGGACTCGGCTAACGAATTCACAAAAGCTATACTCGACGCAAAGGAAAAGATAAAGATTTGTCCCGTATGCAACAACTTAACCGACGGGGAATTGTGCCCCATATGTTCTTCAAGTGAACGTGACACCTCGGTTATTTGTGTAGTAGAGGGGATAAAGGATATAGTAGCCATCGAAAAGATTAATGATTTCAAAGGGCTTTACCACGTTTTAGGCGGTCTTATATCACCGTCCGAAAACGTAGGACCTGACAAGCTCAATATAAAATCCCTTCTTTCAAGGCTTGATAGCTCCGTAAAGGAAGTAATCGTTGCCACAACGCCAAGTATTGAAGGAGAGGCCACGGCGCTCTATCTTTCGCGCCTTATCAAGCCTCTTGATATAAAGGTCTCACGCCTTGCGTATGGCATCCCCGCAGGCGGTGAGCTTGAATATACCGACGAGCTGACACTCAGTCGTGCTATGGAAGGACGCTTATTATTATAATTTTGGAAAGGCATTAAAATGAAAAGAAGATTAGCCAGAGAAATAGCCTTCTGCCTTGTTTTTGAGAAGGACTTTATGAAGGAGCTTGACTGCAAGACTATCTACAATACGGCACTGCAATATTTTGACAACGAAGAAATTGACAGTGAACCTTATATCTGGTCAACCTTTGCAGGCGTTTTTGACAAGATTGAGGTAATAGACGAGCAGATTGCTCTCTATTCGGAAAAATGGGAAAGCGACAGAATTTCCCGCGTTTCCCGTGCTATTCTCCGTCTTGCCATCTACGAGGTGCTCTTTGCTGAGGACGTTCCCGCAAAGATTGCCGCAAACGAGGCGGTAGAGCTTGCTAAAAAGTACGATGACGACAAGGCATTTTCGTTTATAAACGGCGTTCTTGCCAAGGTTATTTCCACGAATAACGCAGAGTAGGGCGTATGAATAGCTTGTTTCTTGGAATTGATACCAGCAATTACACCACGTCGGTTTCTGCTTATTTGACGGATGAAAAATTTTATAACGTTAAAATTCCGCTCTGTGTTAAACCGAATGAAAAAGGTGTAAGACAGAGCGATGCCGTCTTTATGCATATAAAGAATTTGACTGTTGCTCTTGAAAATCTTTTTGATAAAATCAAAGGTGATTTTTCAAATGATTATAAAATAGAAGCCGTTGGCGTTTCTACAAGACCCAGAAGCGTTGAGGGCTCGTATATGCCTTGCTTTTTGTCGGGTGTCACCTCGGCTAAAAGTATTGCTCTGTCGCTTAACGTACCGCTTTTCCGATTTTCACATCAGGAGGGGCATATCAGGGCGGCTCTCCTTGGTGCAGGTCAGCCCGTCCCCGAACACTTTTACTCCTTTCACTTGTCTGGCGGCACCTGCGAGCTTCTTGAGGTGTATAAGTCGGACAGCGGGTTTACAGAAACGATAATTGCTGACTCCGCAGATATAACTCTCGGTCAGCTTGTTGACAGAGTAGGAGTAATGCTTGGTATTTCTTTCCCCTGCGGACCTGGACTTGAAGCCCTTGCCCAGACCTCAAAAAAGAAATATAAGGCTTCAATTAAGCCGTCTGAGCACATAAATTTATCGGGCTTTGAAAACAAGGCGCGTGATATGATGCTTCGGGGCGAGAAAAAAGAGGATATAGCCTCCTTCGTCTATTCGGTTATCACCACCGCAATCGAGGTTTTATTATCGGCGCGAGGGGATAAATCCCTGCCCGTACTCTTTGCAGGAGGCGTTTCGGGCAGTACGATTATTCGTGAACAGATTGCTAAGACCTGCACAGCTTTTTTTGCACCGCCGTCATTATCCTCTGATAATGCCGTCGGAATTGCACTTTTAACAAAGGAATTATTTTGTAAGGAGGAGCGATGAGCAATAACGTTCTCACGGTATCCGAGCTTAATCAATACATAAAGTCCTTTTTTGACTCAAGTCCTTTTTTACAGGACGTGTATATTAAGGGCGAGATATCCAATTTTACCAACCATCAAAAAACGGGTCATTACTATTTCACGCTGAAGGACGAGGGCGGAGTGGTAAAGTCCATTATGTTCAGGTATTCCAACGCGTCCTTAAAATTTGTGCCTGAAAACGGAATGAAGGTTATTGCCCGCGGCAGAATTTCTCTCTACGTAAAGGACGGCTCCTACCAGTTATACGTCGACTCAATGGAGCCCGACGGCGTCGGTGCGCTTTATATTGCCTTTGAACAGCTGAAAGCAAAGCTTGAAGCCGAAGGACTGTTTTCGGCGCAGTACAAAAAACCTATTCCGCGCTATCCGTCTAAAATCGGCATCGTCACCTCACCAACGGGTGCTGCGGTGCGGGATATGATAAACGTCAGCAAAAGGCGGTTTCCTCTCGCACAGATTATTCTCTTTCCTTGTCTCGTTCAGGGTGACAACGCTCCGTCACAGATAGCAAAGGGTATAATGTACTTCAACTCCAAGCTACCCGTGGATACTATTATTATAGGGCGTGGCGGTGGCTCTCTCGAGGAGCTTTGGGCGTTTAATAACGAAGAGCTGGCACGCGTGGTTTTTGCATCTAAAATCCCGATAATTTCCGCCGTCGGACACGAGACTGACTTTTCAATAACCGACTTTGTGGCAGACCTTAGTGCGCCAACGCCCTCTGCGGCGGCAGAGCTTGCCTTACCCGACCAGAGAAGCGAGAGTGAATATATTCTTTCCCAGGGCGCAAAAATGTCAATTCTTCTCAGCAAAAAATTCTCCGCTCTTGAATCAAGGCTCGATATGCTCTCTAAAAAGAGATGTCTTACCTCACCGATGAGCTTTATTGACGACAAGCGCATCTCGCTTGACAATCTTTCGGAGAAGCTTGACTCGCGGGCGCAAAACCTTGTTGAACGCAAGAAAATGGGTATGGGGGCAGTTGTTTCAAAGCTTGAAGCATTGAATCCTTTGAAAACCATTTCACGCGGTTACAGTGCAGTTTTTAAATCCGACGGAACACTCGTCAAGAGCGTTCAGGACGTTCAGGTTGACGAGCTTGTAGAGTTCCAGACTACCGACGGCAAGGTAGTGTCGCAAGTAAAAACCATTAAGAAAAGAGGATAGTAATATGGATTTTTCTAAATACGAAGGTTTAAAATTTGAAGAGGCGCTAAAGCTTCTCGAGGAAATAGTATTAAAGCTTGAAAATCAGACGGCTCAGCTTGACGAATCCCTTGAGTTATACGAAACGGGAGTATTCTTAGTTAAAAAATGCTCTAAAATGCTTGGCGATGCTGAGCAGAAGGTCAGCATTTTGGCAAGAGGGGACGACGGCGAAGTTATTCTCAAGGATTTTACTGCAGAAAATAACTGATTTTTTGCAAGTTTTATGCATTATTTATGCATAAAACTTGCATTTTTACTTTATCTGTGATACAATATACATTAAGAGTTTAAAGAGTAGGAGGTGACGGAATGGAATTTTTAGGGATTGATGAGCTGAAGGCTTTGTCCTTAGAGGATGCCACAAGGTATTGCAGTG
>JAZSLY010000017.1:0-4712 GCA_045535585.1 Eubacteriales bacterium | reverse complement strand
TAACTCGTCTCAAAGGTTTCTTTTGAGACGGGTTTTTTGTTTTATTCAAATTCGTAATCAGGGATTCATGATGTCCGAAAACGAAAGGAGACAACACAATGGATTACAGTTTGAAAGAAGTAGCAGGCAGAATCAAAGACCTGCGCGAAGCAAAAGGCTATTCACCCGAACAGCTTGCAAAACTTACGGGTGTATCGACAGAAGATTATAAAATCTTAGAACAAGGTGAAACCGACTTTAGCTTTACCTTTATTTACAAATGCGCAAAGGCGTGCGGAGTTGAGGTAGTTGATTTGTTAGAGGGTACGAGCACGACTCTTACCTCATTTACCATTACAAGAAAGGGCGAGGGTCTTAAAATTCTGAAGAAGCAGGGCGTTGAATATAACAACCTTGCACCTAAATTCAGAGAAAAGCTGGCAGAGCCTTTCCTTGTTAAGTTCCCCTATCTTAAAGAGGAGCAGGACAAGCCCATTCAATTGAATTCTCACAACGGTCAGGAGTTCGACGTTATCGTTAAGGGCTCGCTGAAGGTTCAGGTAGGAAATCACGTTGACGTACTTAACGAGGGTGACTCGATTTTCTACAACAGCCTTATCCCTCACGGAATGGTTGCAGTTTCCGAGGGTGGATGTGAATTCCACGCGGTTGTATTAAATCCTCAGGACGGAGACGTCAGCGAGGAATATCCCGAAGCTCCCGTTATGAAAGCAAGGGTTGCAGAAAAGACGGAAAAGACAGAAACGGTTGCGGATAAATTCATCGAGTCCTTCTATGACGAAAACGGTGTATTCAGCGGTATCAAATTCAAGAACGAGGACACCTTCAATTTTGCATTTGACTGTGTGGATGCTATCGCCGAAAAGACGCCCGACAAGCTTGCTATGATGTGGGTAGCAAACGACAAGACGGACACACGCTTCACCTTCAGCGATATGAAGAAGTATTCAGCCAAGACGGCAAACTACTTTGAATCCCTTGGTATCAAGAAGGGTGACACGGTAATGCTCGTATTGAAGAGACATTATCAGTTCTGGTTCTGTATGCTGGCGCTTCACAAAATCGGCGCTATCGCAATACCTGCCACAAATCAGCTTGTAGAGCACGATTTTGATTACAGATACAAGGCGGCAAAGGTAAAGGCTATCGTATGTACTGCCGACGGGGAGGTTTCCTGCGAAGCCGAGAAGGCGGCGGGTAACTACCCTGATATGATAAAGGTTCTGGTTGGCGGAGTGAAGGACGGCTGGCGTGATTTCAACGTTGAAATGGAGCGCTTCAGCACTCATTTCTACAGAACGGAGAACACTCCCTGCGGTAACGACCCGATGCTTATGCTCTTTACCTCGGGCACCACGGGTTACCCCAGAATTGCGACTCATTCCTATAAATATGCGCTGGGTCACTACCCCACCGCAAAGCATTGGCACAACGTAAATCCCGACGGACTTCACTTTACTATCTCCGACACGGGTTGGGGCAAGGCTCTTTGGGGCAAGCTCTACGGACAATGGCTTTGCGAGGCGGCACAGTTCACATACGACTTTGACCGATTCCATTCGGAAGACATTCTTCCTATGTTTGCAAAATACCATATCACCACCTTCTGCGCACCTCCCACGATGTACCGCCTCTTTATCAAAGAGGATCTGTCAAAATACGACCTGTCCTCAATAGAATACGCTACCACGGCAGGAGAAGCGCTTAACCCCGAGGTGTTCAATCAGTTCAAGAAGGCGACGGGATTGACGATCATGGAAGGCTTCGGTCAGACCGAAACCACACTTTCCCTAGCTAACTTTGTAGGCTCAACTCCCAAGATAGGCTCTATGGGTAAGCCCAGTCCTCTTTACGACGTAGCTGTTCTCGACCCCGACGGAAACGAGTGCAAGACGGGTGACACGGGTGAAATCTGTATCCGTGTTAAAGACAATGCGCCCTGCGGACTTTTCATCGGCTACTATCTTGATGAGGAAAAGACGAAGGAGGTATGGCACGACGGCTATTACCACACGGGTGACCAGGCGACAATGGACGAGGACGGATATCTTTGGTACGTTGGAAGAATTGACGACGTTATCAAGTCTTCGGGCTACCGCATCGGTCCGTTTGAGATAGAAAGCGTTATCATGGAGCTTCCCTACGTTCTTGAATGTGCTATCACGCCCGTTCCCGACGAGGTAAGAGGACAAATAGTTAAGGCGACAATAGTTCTCGTCAAGGGAACAGAGGGCACCGACGAATTGAAGAAGGAAATTCAGGAATACGTAAAGACGCACACTGCGCCCTACAAGTATCCGAGAATAGTTGAATTCGTAAGTGAGCTTCCAAAGACTATCAGCGGTAAGGTCAGAAGAGTAGAAATCCGCAAAAACGACCTTGAAAAAATGAAAAAGTAGTTTTAATGTTCATGTGCAAACGAGGTGAATTTAGTGAAAAAAACCTACGTAACCTCTATGCCAAACCACATTGGAGCTTTTTTAAAGGCAAGCAGATGCTTCTCTCAATTGGGAGTGAATATCACCCGCGTAAGCTATAACAAGGCGGTTGACTCTCACACCTTATTTATTGATGCAGAAGGCACAGAGGAACAATTGAAGAAGGCGGACTGCGAGCTTGGGAAAATCGGTTATTTGCAGAACAACTCTATCAAAACAAGCATTGTTTTGATAGAGTTCTCTCTTCCCGACGTTCCCGGAAGCGTTACCGACGTGCTTGAGCTGATAAACGATTTCAATTTCAACATTTCGTATATCAGTTCTCAGGAAAACGGAACTGAATACCAACACTTTAAAATGGGATTATACGTCGACGACCGTCACAAGATATCCCAATTTCTCAAAGAAGCTGAACGCTTGTGCCGTGTCAGAGTAATAGACTATAACACTTCAGAAAAGGTGTATGACAACAGTATTTTTTATAACACCTACGTTTTAGGGCTGTCCAAAGCCGTGGGACTTCCTGACGAAACGGGGCAAGAGCTTTTAGTTCACGTAAATCTTGCGATGCAAACGTTAGATGAGCAGGGACTGTCACCTTACCGTACCTTTGACAGTATCAGTAAATTTGCAGAGCTGCTTGGTGCATCTATGGGAAATAACTTTAACCCTCGCATAAGCCATCACAGGATTACAGACAATACCGAAATCACACTTATAGAACCGCCTTGCGGAAGTAACACGCTGATTATAAAAAGCAACGGAGAGGTTTTATTTATCGACAGTGGGTACGCCTGCTATTCAAATGAGATGACGAAGGTGTTCAAAGCTATTTTGCCAGACTTTGACACAATGGAAAAAACTATTCTTGTAACCCACGCAGACGTTGATCATTGCGGTTTGTTGCCCATATTTGACAAAGTGCTTGCAAGCAAAAAAACGGCAATTTGCCTCGCAAGAGAGTATGAAGGCAAGAATGGCTATAGAGAAGAAAATCCACTTCACAAACCATATATTAATATCTGTAAAACTCTAACCTCATACAAGACAACTAAGCCAAGCAAAATCGTTGCCATGTGGAATGACATTCCACACCCGTCCGCTCCCCTGACACAGATTGGATTCTTTGATTTTGGAGAATTGCATTTTGAGGTATATGAGGGCAAGGGTGGCCATCTGCCCGGTGAAATCGTGCTGATAGATTATTCAAAGCATATTGCTTTTACAGGTGATATTTACATAAACATCCACGGATTGACCGCAGAGCAGGCAGAGTATAACCAATATGCCCCCATATTAATGACGTCGGTTGACACCAATCCCAAATTATGTGCAGATGAACGCCAAGCGATTATAGAAAGACTTGGTGTTGGCAAATGGCAAGTGTTCGGTGCACACGGATTTAAAAAGGATTATTCCGTTAACTTGTAAAAAAGGCATAGCGACAAAAGGATTGCATAGTTTTGCAATCCTTTTTTAACGTACTAGGAAATTGCATTAAATTGGACCTCGCCGTTTTTCTTTCTTTAGGTAAAAAATGCATTACGATAGGCGAGATATGCCAGCGGCTGCTAGCCGCTTTTTTATGAAGCGCGTTAAGTTTTCTTGATTGACAAAAGGGGCGTGATATGATAAAATTACTCTGTATGGAGGCATTACTATGAAGCGATTATTTTCTATGGGCAGATTTATATTTTATTTTTGCTTTTTCTATATAAGTATTGTGTATCAGGAGCTTTTAGTAAACCGTAGCGGTTTGCCGATTTATATGCTCTTGTTTAGCCTGAGTCTTGCGGTGATCCCTGCCCTTATCCCGTCCTTTTTCAAAAAACGGGCGTCGGGAATTGCGGCAATTATCCTTGAAACGCTTCTGACTCTCTATTTCGGTGTGCAATACGTGTACTATGCCTTTTGCAATTCCTACCTATCCATAGCGCAGGTTGCAATGGGAGGGGACGCGCTGACACGCTTTGGAAAGGCGGCTCTTATAAAAATAGCTGAGAGCATATGGGGGATACTCGCACTTTTGGTGCCCCTTGTGATATTGATAGTTCTCACCGTAAAAAAGCCCTCCGATAAGGGAAGAATTAAGCCTATTCCCGCACTCATCGTTTTAATTTTTGCAATTTCTCTTCATTTCGGTGCGGTGTCTGCCCTCTCTCTTTCGGGAGACGGAATTTACTCGCCAAAGAACGTTTATAACGATACATTTATTCTTTCAAAAAGCGTTGACAGCTTCGGAATTCTGACGACTCTTCGTTTAGAAATAAGAGG
>JAZSLY010000034.1:0-11706 GCA_045535585.1 Eubacteriales bacterium | reverse complement strand
CGTCTATTGTTTCCTCGTCGTTGATAACGTCGTACTTAACTCTGCCAATCTCCTGCAGGAATGCGTGCTCGGGGCCGGATGAGGGGTAGTCAAGACCGCTTGCTACCGAGTAAACGGGAGCAGGCTCGCCGTTTTCGTCCTTCAACATAATGGAGTTGAAGCCGTGCATAATTCCCTCCGTGCCGAATTTAAGGCTTGCGGCGTGGTCGCCAAGCTTCTCGCCCCTGCCGAGAGGCTCAATGCCGTATATATTAACGGGGTCGTTCAAAAATCCTGCGAAAAGTCCTGCCGCGTTTGAGCCACCGCCAACGCAGGCAACGATAGAGGTGGGAAGGTGTCCCGTCATATCGATAAACTGCTCTCTTGCCTCAATTCCCACAACGCTCTGGAAGTCACGCACCATCATAGGAAAGGGATGAGGACCGAGAACGGTGCCGATGCAGTAGATAGCGTCGTTGTATTCCTTGCTATATGCGTCAAAAGCCGCATCCACAGCCTCTTTAAGCGTCTGGAGTCCGTGGGTTACCTCGATAACGTTAGCACCGAGAATCTTCATTCTTGCAACGTTGGGGGCTTGCTTTTTGATATCAACTGCGCCCATATAGATATCACATTCAAGTCCGAAATAAGCCGCCGCCGTAGCATGCGCTACGCCGTGCTGACCAGCGCCCGTTTCCGCAATTACCTTTTTCTTGCCCATATACTTGGCAAGAAGGGCTTCACCCATACAGTGATTGAGCTTGTGAGCGCCAGAGTGATTCAGGTCCTCACGCTTAGCGTAAAGCTGTACCTTACCGCCGAGGGAGTCGGAAAGCCTTTCAAGGTGGGAGATAGGCGTAGGTCTGCCCTGAAATTCACGGCGTATTCTCCTGAGCTCTGCGATAAATTTTCTTGACTGGCAGATAGAATAATAGGCTTCCGTAATCTCTGCCATAGCTTTCTTTAATTTTTCGTCTACGAATACACCGCCGTATTTGCCGAAATATCCGTTTTTGTCGGGATAATTTTCAAAATAAGTGTCAAAATCCACATTGTTCAATTTCATTTTTTCTACCTCTTTCTGTATAATAAAACAAGCCTGTCCCATATATATGGGACAGGCTAAACCTGCGATACCACCCAAATTCGCCAAAGGCGCACTCTCTGCATACCAACATATGCCGTCACTGTAACGGTTGACCTCCGTCTCGCCTACTTAATTCAGCTTGCCCTCACAAGTCCATTCAACCTCGGTACACCGCCGCAATCACACCGCCTGCGGCTCTCTTTATGCGTTGACACGAAGCATACTACTCTTGCTCATCGGTTTATTTTAGTTTATGATAGCACAAGAAATTTGTTTTGTCAATAGTTTTTTCTACGGATTATATCTTCTCTACGCCAAGCACGACGCTCTCGCCGTTGATATCCCATTCCTTAGAATAACCAGCCATAGAATCGGAAACTATCTTGTCGCAAAGAAGAGTGCCTGAAATCTCGTCCTGATTTCTCACGATGAGGTCCTTTATCTTGTCGTTATCCTTAACGTAGATAGTAATGTGGTCCATTACCTCGAAGCCTGCTTCCTTACGCATGGTCTGAATCTTGCTTATAACCTCACGCACGAAGCCCTCCTCGATAAGCTCCTCTGTGAGAGTAGTGTCGAGAACCACGGTAACGCCCTTGTCGCTTACTGCATAGAAGCCCGCCTTCTGCTCGATGCTGATGAGAAGGTCCTCGTAGGAAAGGGCGACTGCATCGGAATCAAAGCTAAGTGCCAAAACTCCGTTACGGTCAAGCTCTGCCTTAGCTTCGCTTCCGTTAACGTTTGCAAGGTATTCGCGAATTTTGTTCAGATGCTTGCCGTACTTGGGACCAACGGTCTTAAGCTGAGGCTTGAAGGAGTAGGAAATATACTCCGCTACGTCGTCAACGAACTCTACCGCCTTGATGTTCAATTCTTCCTTCACGATATAGTGATACTTTTCATCGGGAACGAAGTCACACTTGACGAGCATACGGGAAATGGGCTGACGGTTCTTGATAGATGCGCCGTTTCTTGCGGCACGGCCGTTAACAACGATATCAAGAATTGCCTCCATATTGTTCTCAAGCTCCTTGTCGATAAGACTCTCGTCTACCTCGGGGAAGGAACAGAGATGAATACTTTCGATAGCGTCCTTGTCGATAGAACGGACAAGGTTCTGATAAATATCCTCTGCCATAAACGGAATCATAGGAGCGGCAGCCTTTGCAACGGTAACGAGAGCGGTGTAAAGCGTCATATAAGCCGCAATCTTATCGTCGTTCATACCCTCTGTCCAGTATCTTTCACGGGAACGGCGAACGTACCAGTTGCTCATTTCGTCAACGAAGGAGTCAAGCGCCTTTGCAGCCTCGGGAATCTTATAGCTTCCAAGACAGCTGTCTACCTCACCCACCATAGTATTAAGGCGTGAGAGAAGCCACTTATCCATAACGGTAAGAGCCGAATCCTTGAGAGAATACTTGGTTGCGTCGAAATTGTCGATATTTGCGTAAAGAACGAAGAACGCATAGGTATTCCAGAGCGTACCCATAAACTTACGCTGACCCTCGATTACTGCTTTTCCGTGGAAACGGTTAGGAAGCCAAGGGGCAGAATTGGTATAGAAATACCAACGGATAGCGTCTGCGCCGTAAGCCTCAAGAGCTTCAAAGGGGTCTACCGCATTACCCTTGGACTTGGACATCTTCTGTCCGTTTTCGTCCTGAACGTGACCGAGAACGATAACGTTCTTATAGGGAGCCTTATTGAAGATGAGGGTTGATATAGCAAGAAGTGAGTAGAACCAGCCTCTTGTCTGGTCAACTGCCTCGGAAATAAAGTCTGCAGGGAACTGCGCGTCAAAGAGGTCCTTATTCTCGAAGGGATAATGGTGCTGAGCAAAGGGCATTGCACCGGAGTCGAACCAACAGTCGATAACCTCGGGAACACGCTTCATCTGTCCTCCGCACTTTTCACACTTGATAGTCACGGCGTCAACGAAGGGACGGTGAAGCTCGATATTGTCGGGGCAGTTATCCGACATAGCCTTCAATTCCTCGATAGAGCCAATAGCGTGCTGATGACCGCACTCACAGGTCCAGATATTAAGAGGAGTTCCCCAATATCTGTTACGGCTTATTGCCCAGTCCTGAACGTTTTCAAGCCAGTCACCGAATCTTCCCTTACCGATGCTCTCGGGAATCCAGTTGATAGTATTGTTATTCTTTATAAGGTCGTCCTTCACGTCGGTCATCTTGATATACCAGCTCTCGCGGGCATAGTAGATGAGAGGAGTGTCGCATCGCCAGCAGAAAGGATAGCTGTGCTCGTAGTTGGGAGCGTCGAAGAGGAGTCCTCTTTCCTTGAGGTCCTTCAATACCTCCTTATCCGCATCCTTGCAGAACATACCCTCCCAAGGTGTTTTATTTGTCATTTCACCCTTTGCGTCAACGGTCTGAACGAAGGGAAGGTCGTACTTTCTGCCAACGTTGTAGTCGTCCTCACCAAAGGCAGGAGCGATATGAACGATACCCGTACCGTCGGTAAGAGTAACGTAGCTGTCGCATACGACGTAGTAGCATTTCTTCTGAGGCTTTGTGTCATACAAGGGCTCGTACTCCATATATTCAAGGTCACGTCCCTTGTATCTTTCAAGGATTTCGTATTCCGTCTTTATAACGGAAGCCACAAGCGCCTCTGCCATATAATAGGTCTCGCCCTCGGTTACAAGCTTTACGTAGTCCTCGGCAGGATTTACGCAAAGAGCAACGTTTGACGGGAGAGTCCAGGGGGTTGTGGTCCAGGCAAGGAAGAAGGTGTTCTCCTGACCTTTAAGGCGGAACTTGGCAATAGCCGAGCGCTCCTTTACGTCCTTATAGCCCTGAGCAACCTCGTGGGAAGAAAGAGGAGTGCCGCATCTGGGGCAATAAGGAACTATTTTGAAGCCCTTGTAAAGAAGCCCCTTGTCCCATATCTGCTTGAGTGCCCACCACTCAGATTCAATGAAATTGTTGTCGTAGGTAACGTAGGGGTTTTCCATGTCAGCCCAGAAGCCGACGGTAGAAGAAAAGTCCTCCCACATTCCCTTGTACTTCCATACGCTTTCCTTACACTTGGCGATAAAGGGCTCAAGTCCGTATTCCTCTATCTGCTCCTTGCCGTCAAGTCCGAGAAGCTTTTCCACCTCAAGCTCAACGGGGAGACCGTGGGTATCCCATCCTGCCTTACGGGGAACGAAGTATCCCTTCATAGAGCGATATCTCGGAATCATATCCTTTATAACACGGGTAAGCACGTGTCCTATATGAGGCTTACCATTAGCGATAGGCGGTCCGTCGTAAAACACGTAGGGGTTAGTTTTGTCCGCAGAGTCCATGCTCTTTTCAAAGATTTTATTCTCTTTCCAAAAGCGTTCAATATTCTTTTCCCTCTCGACAAAATTCATATTTGTCGGAACCTTATTGTACATCTTAAATCCTCCAAAATATTTCAAGGCTTTCGCCAGTTTATTTCATAATGGTTATTATAGCATATAAAATAAATTCTGTCAAATAAAAATTACCAATAATATATGGTGAAAATAACAAAAATATCATTATTTGTTTGTAGGTTGTTGTCATTGACAAGCGTTTTTTCGTGTGTTATAATTTTCTTGAATAATTATTGAAAGGACGACAATCATGAAAAAACTCATCATTTCCATCTTTATCGCATTGTTTCTTTTAAGCGTATCGGCGTTTGCATTTGACGATATGCCAAACGACTGGTCAACCGCCGCTCTCCAGAGTGCAGTTGACAACGGTCTCCTTTCAGGCTCGGGCAACAAGCTTTTGCCTAACAACAGCCTGAAGCGTGCAGAAATGGCAACTATTCTCGTACGCGCTCTCGGCGGAACAGAGCCCAGAAGCATCTCCTGGTTCACCGACGTTCCTGAGGATGCGTGGTACTATAACAATATGGCTATCGCCTACAATATGAAGCTTTTCAACGGCTCGGGCAACAAGCTCAACCCTGAAAATCCCATTACCCGTGAGGAAGCCTTCGTAGTGCTTTCCCGTGCCTTCTCTATCACCTCCGACAACCTCGAGGTTCTCGATGCATTTTCGGACGGCGACTCTATTTCGGATTGGGCAAAGAGCGCTATCGCAGGTCTTGTGGAAAACGGATACGTTGGCGGAAGCAACGGAAAGATAAACCCCAAGAGCGAAATCAGGCGTTGTGAATTTGCTCAGGTTATGTATAACCTCATCAAAGCGTATATCGACACCGACGAGGATGCCCTTAACCTCTCCGAGATAGAAGGAAACGTAATTGTAAGAGGAAATGCCGTAAAATCACTTGGCAACCTTAAAATTACGGGTGACCTTATTATCGGCGAGGGCGTACAGTCGGGCTTTGAAATAAAGAACGCCTCAATCGGCAACAGAGTTATAGTTCGTCCCAAGGCTGACTTCGTTTTCGACGGAAGCGCCCGTGAAATTATGGCACTCACCAACAAATCAAACGTAACTCTTTCCCTCAACTCCAAGGTAGAAAAGCTGGACCTTCAAGGCAAGCTTTCAACATTCAAGAAGGTTGCAATCGACGGTGAAAAAGCTCCCTATAAGCCTCTCTTCTTAAATTACAAGAGCTCTATTCGCTTCGAGGACGGACAGGGTGGCGTTGAAATATACATTCCCTCGGAAAAGGGATACATTCTCTACAATTTCATCCATTCGGTAAGCACCTCCAAGAACGGAGACAACTGGCGTCTCTCCTACGTTTACGGCTGTAACGACGAGCTTGTGGACAAGAATCAGATAACCACCGTTGCCGAGTGGGAAATGGCTGTTAGGCTCAAGGGACGTCCCGACTTCATAGGCGGATTTGCACACGGCGACGAGAAATACACCTCTCTCACCTTCTATATCGACGGTATGGAATGTGACCCGACCAAGCTTTCCGAGGTATCACAGTTCACCGAAATAAAGGTTACAGAAACCTCCGAGGGCTTTGACCCCAGCGATAACGTTACCCACGTTCTCAACCACGAAAAGCTTTACACATTCAACAAGGACGGCGTAAGAGTTGACCAAAAGGTTGAGTGGCTTGACGATTACGATATTGAGAGAGCATACCTTGCTATGATGCCTCCCAAGAAGGCTTATTCTCACTACTACTCCACAAGCGCTGATCCCACAGAAAACACAATTCCCTCGGGAACTAACGTGTACGTATACGAAACAAACTCCGCAACTCTTACAACAAACAACAAAGAATACACCTTTACAATGTCTGTAAACGACGAGTATCTGGGCAAGAAGCCCACCTTCAGCATGGGCGACAACGGAGGCGGAGACTACAACAAGATGTATTTCCACTATTGCGTTGGAATTACGGTTAAAAAAGGAGATATCTGGGAATCCTTCACTCAGTACAAAATTGACAGAAAGGAACCCATTGAGCTCGACTAATGAAAAAGCTGTTTTGTCAATACAGAAACGATATTAACTATGAAAATGCGAAAGAGGGCGTGGAAATATACTTTCCGCAACGCGACTCTTATATAATCCACACCTTCGTGCACACAAAGGACGAGAAAACCAACGCTGATATCTGGCGTCTTTCGCTCACCTTCAAGTGCGACCTTGACTTTTCAAACAGAATTAAAATAACCACGGGTGCCGAATGGGAAATGGCGCTGAAAATCAAGGACAGACCCGATTTCATCGGAGGCTTTGCCCACGGTGACGAGATTATGTCGGAGAGCCTCTTTCTCCTTGACGGCAAAAAAACGGACGTCAGAGCCTTGACGGAGAGGACGGAGTTTGAGTGCCTTGAGGTTTCGGTTTCGTCAAAGGGCTACGACCCTCTGGACTCCAAGACCCACGCCGTCAACCACGAAAAGCGTTACGTTTTCAACGAGGACGGCATCAGGGTGTGGCAAAGAGTAGAGTGGCTTCAGGACTACACTCTTGACAGAGCGTTCCTTGCAATGTATCCGCCTGCAAAGACGTGCACCGACACCTATTTTACAAACCTTTCACCCGAGCCAAAGAAAATCGACCTTGAAAACGATTGCATCATGGAAAAGGACGTTACGTCTGCAACCGTTTTTGGAAAGGATTCGGGCTTGTCGTTCACTATGACCACGTCAGGCTTTGACGAAAACCATCCGCCCGTTTTCACTATAACGGATAACGGAGGCGGAGTTTACAACAAGATGTACTATTCCTACTCTCGCGGAGAGGACGTAAAAAAAGGCGACGTGTGGCAGGCAACCACGACCTATAACACACAAGCTAAATAATACTATAAGTGAAATAAAAACTGTGAAAGCTCTAAAAGCTTTCACAGTTTTTATTTTAATCCTATTTTTCTTGCCCACTCATCTTCCAACAAATACTCGTCTCCGTCAATTTCCACGCTGTATCCCAAGCCTTGATAAAAGTAGACCGAGTACCTTGTGGCAAGTAAGTCTGTCTCGGGGAAGGTGGCGTAGATTTCGCCTATATATTCCCCTTTGTCAAAGCCGTATTCACGGGGTGACCTGCCGTAAAAAATATAAAAAGCAAAGTCCTCGGCATCCTTCAGGGTAAGAGTAACCTGCGGTTTATAGGAGAAGGAAATACGCCCGTCCTTCAAGTCCTTTTCAGGAACGAAAAAGAAGGCGTCGCAATCCTCGAAGAGCTTATTCAGCTCCATCAGGCTCTCACCTACGAAATAGGTGCTCTCCTCCCCTTTTTGCATCAGCAGGGCGTCCTCTCCGCCCTCGACTCCGTAAATATCGGCGCCGAGAACAGAGCCTTGTTTTTTTGCGACGCCGTAATCTACATAGCGCTCTGAATTTTCAAGAGGATAAAACTTTTCCCCGTCGGAGCGCAGAAGCGCACCCCCCTCGCCCTCACGGAAGGTATATTCGCTTTTGCAGGAAATCAAAAAAAGGCATAATATCAAGAGAATACACAGTAAATATTTCTTCATACAAAAATCCACCTTTCACAAAGTTTATTATAAAATATCACACTTGCTATGTCAAGTGTGATATATAAAAGTGGCTGTAAAAAACTCTTGAGTTTTTTACAGCCACTAATTTTCAAAGCACTATTCTCTTATTTATCAGTAAGAACTTCCTTTATGCTTGTTGCAAGTCCTGCAACCGATTGAATTTCGCTTGGAATAATAATCTTCGTTGCCTTTCCGTCAGCCGCCTTTTCAAAGGCTTCAAGGCTTCTGAGGGCTATAACCTCGCTTGACGGAGCCGCCTCGTTGATATATCTTACACCCTCTGCGGTAGCCTTCTGTACCTTCAAAATAGCCTCTGCTTCACCCTCGGCACGACGAATCTGGGCTTCCTTCTCCGCCTCTGCAAGCAATATCTGCTGTTGCTTCTGCGCCTCAGCGTCAAGAATCATCGCCTGCTTTTTACCCTCGGCGGTGAGAATGTCGGCAGCCTTTGTACCCTCGGCAATGAGTATCTTCTCTCGTCTTTCACGCTCTGCCTTCATCTGCTTTTCCATAGCGTCCTGAATTTCCTTGGGAGGAATGATGTTTTTCAATTCAACTCGGTTGACCTTTATTCCCCAAGGGTCTGTCGCCTCGTCAAGAGTGGTGCGCATACGGGAGTTGATAAGGTCACGGGAGGTGAGAGTGCTGTCAAGCTCAAGCTCGCCTATAATATTACGAAGGGTGGTTGCAGTAAGGTTTTCTATGGCGAAGGTGGGGTTTTCTACGCCGTAGGTATAAAGCTTACAGTCGGATATCTGATAGAAAACAACCGTGTCTATTCTCATTTTTACGTTATCCTTCGTGATAACGTCCTGAGGCTCGAAATCGGAAATCTTCTCCATAAGAGAAATTCTGCGTCTCACCTTGTCGATAAACGGACAAAGAAGGTGGAGACCCGTGGACCAGGTTGCATGATATGCGCCAAGTCTTTCAACGATATACGCCTCTGCCTGAGGAACTATTCTGATGTTAGAAATAAGGATAACTACCAGTAAAACAAGTAAAATGATTATCATATGACGTACCTCTCCATTTTTATTTATTTTTCTTTTACTACAAGCTTTACGCCTTGTATTTCAAGTATTTCCACCTCGGAGGACTTGGGAATAACGGTGCCGTCGTGGCTTTTTGCACTCCAGGTCTGACCGCTTGCCTTTACTATTCCGCGAAATGCGAGGTTGTCAATATCCTCCACCACCACGCCAACCCTTCCGATAAGGGCATCTGCATTGGTGGGTGTGGGCTTCTTTACGATATATTTTGAAAGCAATTTACGGGCAAAAACGATAAGTAGAATTGAAAGAATAAAGAACGTGACCACCTGCCACGTGACCCCCACTCCAAGCTTTGCCATAGCCGCCGACAGAATGGCGGACGGGATAAACCATATTGCCACAAGCGTCGCCGTTGAAGCCTCGACTATAAGGGCTGCGGCAACGACAGCAAGCCATACGTATACCATTAGTATCATCTCCTTTGCGTTTCTTTATTTTATTATACTACATATTGTACAAAAAGTAAATAACTTTTAGTTAGAAATTATTGACACAGAAGAAATAATTTAGTATACTTATTGTATATCATATGATAAATTAGGAGATATAATGAGCACAAAGAAAAAGACCTTTAAAGTAACCAAAAAAACAACCAAAAAGTCAGATGCAAAGGCACAGAAGAAAAGCGGAGGATACACTCCACCGAAGGACCTGACGCTCATAGTTCTGCCCTTCGTTTTCGTACTTATTGCATTCTTTCTGGCACTATGCCTTCTTGCTCCCTCCTTTGCAGGACTGTTGGGCAGCGGTATAAAAGCCTTCTTGTCGGGGCTTTTCTCCTGGAGTGCCTATCTCATCCCCCCCATACTCATCGTCAGGGCTTTTTCTTTCAGGCGCGAAGCTCTCTCCAAGCATCCGTGGAAAAACTGGCTCTGGTCGCTTCTGTTCATCCTTTGCGTTTCCGCACTTATTTGCGCTACGCAGAAGGACGGTGTGGCGGGCTATAATATAATCGACCACTACAAAGCGGCGTCGGTTGGCGGCGCTATGGCGCGTGGGTCCGTATTCGGCGGTGTTTTCTCAAACCTTCTTACCCTGATAATTGGCAAAATCACCACTATAATTCTTCTTTCTATTGCAACTCTTGTAGTAGCTCCTCTCGTAGTAGACAAGTCTCCCCTTGCAGTAGTGCGTGCTATTGTCAAGCTGTTCCTTAAAGGACGGGAAAGTGCGATAAAGCACGAGCGTGCCCGCGAGGAATACTTCAAAAAGAAGGAAGAAGAGGAAAAGAAGGAGAAAAAGGAGAAGGAAGCTCAACAAAAAATGGAGCTTGAGACCCAATCCCGAAACAGACGCGACTTTGACTTTGACGTAGAAGCACCAACAGAGCCCCGTCCCGACATAGAGCTTGACGAGGAGGACGAAGAGGACTACGAGGAGGGCGACGACTACGTTTTCAAGGGCGACGTGGAAGAAACAGAGAAAAAAGAAGAGCCAAGCTCCCTTCGCTCCATATTTACCATAAAAGCCGACCCCAAGGCAGCCGAGACCTTCAAGGCGGATGAAAATGAGGAATTAGAAGAAATGGCAACCGATACCGACATTTCATCCTCCTCACCCGAGCTTGAAGCGGACGTTGACGAAATACCCGTCGGTGACGACGAGAGCGTTGAAGAGGCAGAGCCCGAATACGTGTTCCCGCCCGTACATCTTTTAAAGAAAGCATCTCCTCCCTCTCAGGAGCTTATGGGTGAATACGAGCAAACAGCCAAGAAGCTTGTGGATACACTTGCATCCTTCGGCGTAAAGACCCGAATTCTCAACATAGCCAAGGGTCCTACTGTCACAAGGTACGAGCTTCAGCCCGAGACGGGTGTAAGAGTGCGTACAATCAAAAATCTTTCAGACGATATCGCCCTGAGCCTTGCCGCAAAGGGTGTAAGAATAGAAGCCCCCATTCCCGGTAAGGAGGCGGTGGGCATCGAGGTGCCCAACAGAAACACCTCCGTGGTTTCAATCAGAACTCTTATCGAGTCACCGCAGTTTGAAAATGCAAAGAGCAAGCTTACCACCTGCCTTGGTGTAGACGTTGCGGGAAGCCCGGTATATTGCGACCTTTCAAAGATGCCGCATATGATGATTGCAGGTACGACGGGCTCGGGTAAATCGGTTTGTATCAACTCTATTCTGATGAGTATACTCTATAAGGCAAAGCCGGACGAGGTAAAGCTCATCCTTATTGACCCGAAGAAAATAGAGCTTGGTGTCTATAACGGCATCGCTCATCTTCTCGTTCCCGTTGTCAGCGACCCCAAGAACGCCGCAGGTGCACTTGCCTGGTCGGTAGGAGAAATGGAAAGGCGCTTTGCCCTGATTGAAGAAACTGGTGTCCGTGATATCAAGGCGTACAACGAGGTTGCCCTGAGAGAAGGCACAAGAGAGGTGCTTCCTCATATAGTAATCATCATCGACGAGCTTGCAGACCTTATGATGATGGCAAGAGACACGGTTGAAAGCTCTATTGCAAGAATTGCACAGAAGGCGAGAGCTGCAGGAATGCACCTTGTAATCGGTACGCAGAGACCCTCGGTTGACGTCATCACAGGTCTTATCAAGGCTAACGTTCCCTCACGAATTGCCTTTACCGTTGCCTCTCAGGTTGACTCCAGAACTATCATCGACGTAGTAGGCGCTGAAAAGCTGGTAGGCAGAGGCGAT
>JAZSLY010000035.1:0-3241 GCA_045535585.1 Eubacteriales bacterium | reverse complement strand
GCTCAGGCGCAAAGGTTGGAATTCCCTCAAAGGTAACCTAGATTTAAGCAGAGCAAACCGAGTCGCCAAAGGAGAACACACCAGGGTCAAATACACCAAAAATATCTCCTGCATAGGCGTCATCAACTAATTCTCTATCCTGAGCCATAAGCTGTTGAGGCTGAGGAAGCTTCATAAGCTTTCCGCCTTGAACATGGAAATATTCCTTGTTTCGCTCGAACTTACCCGAGCATATACGCATAAAGGTAAGTCTGTCACGGTGGGCTTTATTCATATTAGCCTGAATTTTAAACACAAAGGCTGAGAAGTTATCATCCTCAGGCTTAACCTCGCCCTCTACCGTATTTCTGGGCAGAGGAGGTGTGGTAAATTTCAAAAAGCTCTCAAGGAAAGGCTCAACACCGAAATTTGTAAGCGCTGAGCCAAAGAACACGGGACTTAATTTTCCTGTGCGAACCTGTTCTAAATCAAATTCATAGCTGGCGCCGTCAAGAAGCTCTATCTGGTCAACAAGGTCAGCTCGAAGATACTCACCGATAAGGCTGTCAAGCTTTTCGGTATCGGTAATATCGCATTCAATTGCCTCTAACTTGCTCTGTCCCTTTTTGAATTGCTCAAAGGCGAGAATCCTGCGGTTTTCTCTGTCAAAAACACCTTTAAAATCACTACCTGAGCCAATTGGCCAGTTCATGGGATATGTGCCAATTCCAAATTCCTTTTCCAGCTGGTCAATAAGGTCAAAGGGGTCACGGGAATCTCTATCCATTTTATTGATAAAGGTAAAAATGGGTATATTTCTTCGGGCAACTACCTTAAATAGCTTTCTGGTCTGAGGCTCAATACCCTTAGCGCCGTCAATAACCATAACAACGCTGTCTGCCGCCATAAGTGTACGGTAGGTATCTTCAGAGAAGTCTTGGTGTCCCGGAGTGTCAAGAATGTTTATACAATAACCGTCATATTCAAACTGTAAAACCGAAGATGTAACCGAAATACCTCTCTGTTTTTCAAGCTCCATCCAGTCAGATACAGCATGTCTTGCGGTTGCCTTTCCCTTTACGCTTCCTGCAAGCTGAATTGCGCCTCCGTAAAGAAGGAGTTTTTCTGTAAGTGTTGTTTTACCTGCATCGGGGTGAGAAATTATCGCAAATGTTCGTCTGCGCTGTATCTCATGTTTCATATCTGCCATATATAAATCTCCTAAAAATAAAGGACGGTGTGCTCAGACACCGTCTCTTTTACTTAAAAATCAGTCGTTACGGCGTCTGAATCCGCGACGCTGTCCGCCATGTCCGCCATTTCTCGGCTTTCTGGGTTGCTCTTCGTCGGCGCCCTCTTCAACAACTGCGCCTTCAATTTCTACAAGAGCATCTCTTCTGGAAAGGTTGAGTCTGCCCTGGTCGTCGATTTCGGTAACCTTAACGATTACTTCATCGCCTACAGAAACAACATCCTCAACATTTTCAACTCTCTTTACATCGAGCTTGCTTACATGAACGAGGCCTTCCTTACCGGGAGCAATTTCAACGAAAGCGCCAAAGCTCATAAGTCTGGTTACCTTGCCCTTGTAAATAGCGCCGATTTCGGGGTCGTTTGCAATGGTCTCTACAATGGAGAGAGCCTGCTTACATTTGTCAATATCAATACCTGCAATGTATACATGACCGTCATCTTCAATATTGATAGTAACCTCGCACTGCTCCTGAATAGACTGAATAACCTTGCCCTGCTTACCGATAACATCGCCAATCTTAGAGGGGTCGATAACGGTGGAGAGCATCTTGGGAGCGTATTTAGAAAGCTCAGCTCTGGGCTCTGCAATACACTTGCAGATAACCTCATCAAGAATGTAGTTTCTTGCTTTATGGGTTTTCTCAAGAGCTTCTTTAATGATTGCAGGAGTAAGACCATGAACCTTTAAGTCCATCTGAATAGAGGTAATACCCTCTTTAGTACCGGCAACCTTAAAGTCCATATCGCCATAGAAGTCTTCAAGACCCTGAATGTCTACCATGGTCATAAAGTCGCCGTATACACCCTCGTCACCTGTAATAAGACCGCAGGAAATACCTGCAACAGGAGCCTTAATGGGAACGCCTGCAGCCATAAGAGCAAGGGTAGAACCGCAAACAGAAGCCTGAGAAGTAGAACCGTTGGAGGAAAGAACCTCGCTTACAACTCTTATAGCATAGGGGAACTCTTCAACAGTGGGGAGTACAGGAATAAGAGAACGCTCTGCAAGAGCACCGTGTCCGATTTCTCTTCTTCCGGGGCCTCTGCTGGGCTTGGTCTCGCCAACACTGAAGGAGGGGAAATTATAATGGTGGATATAACGCTTCTCGGTCTGTTCATCAAGACCGTCAAGCTTCTGAGCTTCGCTAACAGATGCAAGAGTAGCGCAGGAAAGAACCTGAGTCTGTCCACGGGTAAACATACCTGTACCGTGTACTCTTGGGAGAACGTCTATCTGAGCATCAAGAGGACGGATTTCATCGATACCTCTGCCGTCAACACGCTTCTTCTCATCCTTGAGCCAAGCGCGTACAACATGCTTTTGAACAAGATACATAATCTCATCAAGCTTTGCTTCCTGACCCTCAAAACGCTCGTCAAACTTCTCGTGAACGGCATTGTAGATAGGAAGCAATACGACATCACGTACAAGCTTATCATCAGTATCAAGTGCTTTCTTTACATCTTCAATGCAAAAAGCCTCGATCTCTGCCATAATTTCAGGATCGGGATCACTTGATTCAAATGTGAATTTGTCTTTACCAATTTCAGCAACGATATCGTTGATAAATTTAACGATTTCTTTATTAACCTCGTGACCTGCCATAATGTAGTCAAACATAAGGTCGTCGGGAATTTCGTTGCCGCCTGCTTCAATCATAGCAACCAAGTCAGCAGTTGAAGAAACAGTAAGGGTAAGCTCGGTAGCAGCACGCTGCTCGAGTGTGGGATTGATAACGATTTCGCCATCAACAAGACCTACGCTTGTAGAAGCGACAGGACCATCCCAAGGAATGTCTGATACTGCGATAGCAGCAGATACACCGATTGCTGCTGTAATTTCAGGTGAGCAGTCAGGGTCAACCGACATAACTGTTGCTACAACCGAACAGTCGTTACGCATATCTTTGGGGAACAAAGGACGAATAGGTCTGTCAATGCAACGTGAAGAAAGGATTGCCTTTTCACTTGCCTTGCCCTCACGGCGCTGGAAAGAACCGGGGATACG
>JAZSLY010000111.1:0-2720 GCA_045535585.1 Eubacteriales bacterium | reverse complement strand
TTATATCCTTTTCAATTATGGGAATATACTTTGCCGACATTTCGGTGAAAGGCTCAACAAGTGCTTTTGCTTCGTTATAATAGCTTATTGCCATTTCAACGGCTTGCGAAACGTCTCTTATAACACCTTTTCCGATAACGGTATCAAAGAAAGAAAAGCTTTCGTTGTTTTTATATTTTTTGATGAGTATATCTCCCGTTACAAGCTGAAGCTCCCTTATATAAGAGAAAGGGTCGGGGTATTTTAAAAGCTTGGCGTATTGCTCCTTGATAATGCCCGTCATTTCGTCAAAGCCCTTTTGCTTTGAAAACGTTGTTACGATTGCGTCGAAGCCTTTTCTTGTGCCTGTGGGCAAGAAGGACGTGTCAAATATCAGTTCATACCGAAAGCCGTCAAAGCATTCATCCAGCAGATTTGACAGTACCTCGGCAGAAAGCTGATTAAGCTCGGTTTCTTCGCCGATTTGAAAATCGCAGGGAATATTAAGGTCGGAAGAGCACTCGGAAACAATAAACTTGCAAAAAGAGTCGATGGTGAGTATTTTTGCAGAAGGGAGATTGACTATCTGCCGTTTCAGGTGACGGATAGCACTTGTGCTCGTGTCGTTCAATGCGTTCTTTATCGCCGATGAAATCTTCTCTTTCAACTCTTTGGCGGCAGAAACGGTAAAGGTAACGATGAGAAAGTCGGTAATGTTGCAGGGGGATGCGGGGTTTAAGAGCTTTTTAATAATTCTCTCTGTAAGTACGGCGGTTTTTCCACTGCCTGCAGAGGCGTTTACAAGCACGTCAGAGCCTCTGATATCAATAGCTTGTGACTGTTCTTTTGTCCATGAAATTTTGCTCATAATATCCTCCCGCAAGTTAATAATTTATTATACTACAAAATACGACTTTTTGCAACAAAAAGAAAGGTCTTTGAAAAGAAATCTTTTCAAAGACCCGAGACTATTTGATTTTTTCCGACAACATACTATCCATATTGTAAAATCCCGGCTTTTTGCCGTCCATATAGATAGCAGCTTCAATGGCACCCTTTGCAAAAACCTTTCTGGAGTCCGCTCTGTGTGACAGAGTGATCACCTCGTCCTGACCTGCAAAAAGCACGTCGTGCTCGCCAACTATCGTTCCGCCGCGAATGGAATGAATTCCTATCTCTTCCTTGTCACGCTTCTTCCTTTCAAGATGTCTGTCGTATTTGTATTCAGCGTCATAATGAAGGGTAGAATTGATAGCGTCGGCAATGAGAAGAGCTGTTCCGCTTGGCGCGTCAAGCTTTTGGTTGTGATGCTTTTCTATGATTTCTATATCATATGAGCCTTCAAGCAACGCCGTAGCTTTTTTTGCAAGCAAAACTATTAGGTTAATGCCAAGTGACATATTTGCGGAATTAAAGACGGGGATAGATTTTGAAGCGTTACGAATGGCTTCAAGCTCCTCTTCGGTGTGACCCGTAGAGCAGATTACGCAGGGAAGGTTATTTTTGATTGCGTAGTTCAAGGTTGGAATAGTAGTAACGTGGTTTGAAAAGTCAACTACTACACCGTCAGGGGATTCAATGGAGTTGATATCCGTGTAAACGTGATAGTCGTAATTTTGCTCGTCACATATATCAACACCTGCCGAAATAGTAACGTCGTCAAGTGTCTTGATATACTCGCTGATTGTTTTTCCCATTCGGCCGTTACAGCCGATTAAAATTATTTTAGTCATTTATTTTTACCATCGGAAAATAGATTACTTCAAAACTTCCATAGCCTTGTAAAGCTTTGCTCTGTTGTCGTCGGACAGAGGATACAAGGGGAGACGCATATCTTCAAGACAGTAGCCAAGCTTCGCCATAGCCGCTTTAACGGGGATGGGGTTAACGTCGCAGAAAAGAGCGTTGATAAGAGAAAGGTATTTGAACTGAAGCTCTCGGCTTTCCTTTATCTTACCGTCGAAGAAAAGCTGACAGATGTTGTGAGCGTCCTTGGGTGCAACGTTAGAGAGAACAGAGATAACACCCTTACCGCCAAGAGAGAGAATCGGAACTATCTGGTCGTCGTCGCCGGAATACATATCAAGGCTATCGCCAACAAGGCTCATGGTCTTCGCCATAGCGGAAATGTTACCGCTTGCCTCCTTGAAACCGACGATGTGTTCGTTCTTTGAAAGCTCAAAATAGGTTTCGGGCTGAATGTTTACGCCTGTTCTTGAAGGAACGTTGTATAAAAGGCAGGGCATTTTAACTGCATCTGCGATTGCGTTGAAATGATGGATAAGACCGTTCTGGGAAGTCTTGTTGTAGTAGGGAGTAACGAGGAGAAGTCCGTCTGCTCCCTCGTCCTTTGCATACTTTGAAAGTTCGATAGCATATGCGGTATCGTTGCTTCCCGTGCCTGCGATTACTGGAACTCTGTGGTTAACCTTCTTGATACAGAAGGTGGTAATCTCCTTGTGCTCCTCGTCGTCAAGAGTTGAGCCTTCGCCCGTTGTTCCGCAGACAACAAGTGCGTCGATGCCTCCTGCAATTTGTGCTTCTATGATAGCCTCAAAGGCATCATAGTCTATTTTACCATCCTTGAAGGGTGTAATAAGCGCTGTAGCCGCGCCGGTGAAAAGTGTTTTTTTCATAGTGTGTATCCTTTGCTAAATAATAATTTTTTGACTCTCTGTTTCAGTATATGCAAATTAATAAATTTTCAAAAAAACAGTTGAAAAATATAAAACAATGCAGTA
>JAZSLY010000009.1:0-3301 GCA_045535585.1 Eubacteriales bacterium | reverse complement strand
ACCCCAACTATTGACAAAGAGCCTTTTTTGCAAAAATGGAGGGGCTGTAAAATGCTCTGCTTGAGCCTTTTAAGCCCCTTGGTTATACGCTATGCCCGCGGTGCAACCGATTTATTGTTTGCTCAGGAATTGCAATTAAATTGACCTCGCCGTTTTGTTTTGCTATAAAGCAGTATTGGTGAGGATAGGCGAGCTATGCCCGCGGTGCAACCGCTTCTATTTTTTCCTTTACTATCTTGCTTTCCTCGGGAGAAAGAATACCCGTTGTGATGTGATAGGTAAGCGACTCACCGGGCTGAAGATACTTTTCCAGACCGTGCTCCTTACAGTAGAGATAGCCCATGTGCTGAGCCGTTGCGGGAAGTACCATTCCAAGAGCATCCTCGTCTTCGGTTCTTGCTATCCATCTTACGCCGAAGGGAAGCTCCTCTGGCTTATGGGAAACGTAGCAAGCATAACCGTCGGGAAGAAGCTGAATCGTATGTGCGTCACCGTTTTCGTCTGCGTCGTACTTGCAGGTAAATACGATTTCGGGTGCGTAGCTCTGGGTTTCGGGGTCGATAGTATCCATAATGGAAGCGTCACGGTCAAGTCTGTCAAGATATGCGTTGGTCTTTGCCGCAGCCTCTGCAGGATATCCCTCGGGTACCTCGTGGTGAGCGATAATGTTCTCGGGCTTTGCCGTGTAGTAAAGCTTCGCTCCGTTAACGGGACGGTAGTTGATGTGGCAAAGGTAGAAATACTCAAGAGGAAGATCCTTGTGATTGGTCAGAGTGATATGCATTTCAATGGTGGATGCATTCTCGTAAAGTCTGCACTCGGGTGAAAATTCATAGTTGTGCTCGAAGGCTCTCTTGTAGGTATAGATACCGCCGAGAGATATATATTTGCCCTTCTCGTCCTCGCCCGATATGATGTACGCCTCTCTGTACTTTGCAATAGGAAGCTCACCGTGAGGCGTGTGGGTGTCCTCGCTTGTGGGGTTGCCCATAGCCGTCAGACCGCAATGCATCAGGAAGGGTCCGTAGCTTTCACCATAGAAATATTCGCAAACCTCGGGCTCGTCGTAAATGGACTTCATAACGAGGTTGTGACCCAAAAATTCCATATCCCATATCTGCTGTCCTACGAAGGGCAGAAGCGTTACGTAGCCCTTTTCGTTTGAAAGCTTTACCGCCTCGATGCCCGTTGAATACTTAAAGAGTACCGCCTTCAGCGAGCCACCTGAAAATATAACTCTTTCCTTCTCAACGAAGAAATCCTTGTATAAGCTGATTTTGTTCATACTTTTTTCCTCACTTAAATTAGTTTTACGCTTTATTTTAGCATATATTGCCTTTTAAGGCAATACTTTTTTCAAGATTGAACGGTTTTTACCTACGGTAAGGCCGAATTACACCGTCTCCTTTTCCTTTACACCTACCTCAACGAGACCGTCGGGAGTTTCCACCATATCGCGCTTGACGAGAAGAAACCTTCTGATTGCAAAGAGCACCGCTATGGCAAATACGGTAATAAGGTTTTCCAAGGGTGAGGTATGACCCACTATAAGCTGACGCGCCAGAGCAAAGGCAAGCACCTCGATTATGGTTTCGGGGGTATGCTTGCAAAGCATTTTTATAAGCTCCGCGCCAATGGCAAGGATTATGGCGTCGTCCAGCACCTTCACAAGCTTGTCTACTCCGTCGGCGTTTATGGACGAGCCCACCGTGTTTATTGCCAGCCTCACCCCGAGAAGCAGGACGGCAATTCCAACTATCACCGATATAAATAGCTCAAAGAGATAGCTTATCTCAAACATTTTGTCCTGTAATTTTTTTCTCATAGCTTTTCAACTTCCTTTCATAATCTCATTATAACAATAAATATGCTTTTTTTCAAGTATTCCGATTATTTTTTTATTTTTGCGGAATACTACGACTATGAAGTATAACAATATTTTCAAGTGGCTCTCGATAGTCCTCGGCTCTCTTACCTTCTCTCTGTCGGTGGCGTTAATCGCCTCCCCCGCAGGTCTGGTGACGGGTGGCGTGTCGGGCGTTGCCATTATTTTAAAAACCCTGACGGCAGGTAAAATTCCTCTTGCTCTTACCACCATCGTGCTCAACGCACCTCTATATATCATTTGTGCCATTCAGAAGGGGCGCGACTTTTTCTTCCGCTCGCTTGCGGTACTGCTCCTCAATTCCACCGCCCTCACCGCTTTTGAGGCACTTCCGCCTCTCGTTCTCGGAGGCGACCTTTTAGCCGTGTCGGTGCTCTACGGCGTACTTTCGGGAGCAGGGCTCGGACTCATACTCAAAAGCGGAGCAAGCTCGGGCGGAGGCGATATGCTGGCGCTCCTTTTGAAAAAGAGATATCCCCATCTTTCAATGGCGTCGCTCATTCTAATAATTGACGCCGTGGTGGTGACTGTGGGCGCTCTTGTTTTCGGGGTCAGAATTTCCCTCTACGCCGTGCTTGCCCTCACTATTGCCTCAAAGGTTATAGATATTATTCTGTCGGGCGTCAAAACCTCCAAGGTCGCCCTCATCGTTACGAAAAGCACCTCGCTCTCCCAAATACTCCTTCAGGAGCTCTCAAGGGGAGTCAGCATCATCGACGCCACGGGCGCCTATTCGGGAGAAAGGCGGAAAATGCTCTTCGTCGTCCTCACCTCCCGTCAGCTTCCCACTCTCCAAAAAATACTTGTCAGCGAGGATTCGGAAGCCTTCGTCACCATAATGGACGCCTCCAAGGTTTTCGGCAAGGGATTTTCAAGTCATATTGCTTAATATCAAGCTTTACAAGCTGTGATTATTAAGCGTTTTGCACAAATTAAAATTTTTTTATATTTTTTTTAAAAAAGGTATTGCATTTTAAAAAAACTTGTGCTATAATAATCAAGCCTTGAGGGAAGCAATAGCTTCTTCATCAAAGGATAGTCAGTGACTTTGTTGTTGAGGGTACACCTGTTCCCATTCCGAACACAGTAGTTAAGCTCAACTATGCCGACAATACTTGGCGGGAGACTGCCCGGGAAAATAGGTCGTCGCTGACTTTTATATTCCTCCTTAGCTCAGTCGGTAGAGCGCATGACTGTTAATCATGATGTCGCTGGTTCGAGCCCAGCAGGGGGAGCCAGAAAAAAGCACTTGCGAAAGCAAGTTCTTTTTTCAATGAAGCGCACCTTTAGTGCATGAAGCGAGTTGCGAAGCAACTCGTGAAGCAGAACTTCGCCCTATGAAGCGAGCCTTCGGCTCACCGAGAAATTAGTGTGCGCTTCGCTTCATGGCAACGAAGTTGCCGCTTCATACGAGCA
>JAZSLY010000121.1:0-8089 GCA_045535585.1 Eubacteriales bacterium | reverse complement strand
TCACCGAGAAGTGTTCTGTGGAGTCCGGGCTCTTCGAGGAGGTCCTGCTCGATGATAGTTGAGATGTTTTTGTGGTCGGCAATATGCTCTGCGAATACAACGAAGGAAACGGGAACGTATGCTACTGCAACTGTTGCAATGTAAGCTCCTGTAAGCTCTGTAAAGGAGCCAAACGCCTTAACGATAGTAAGGCTGGGAACTGCAAAGAAGGTGCTGAGTGTTACGCCGTCTGCAACGAGAGCCTTGAAGGGCTCGAAGGTAACTATCTTCAATGCGTCAACACCTGCCGCATTGCCGATGAGGGTAAATACAACTGCTACTGCGTAGCCTGCAGCAATACCGATGATGAATGGGATAAGACGAGCCATTTTCTTGCCGTAGGTAGAAGCGATCATAACGCCTGCAAGAGTAACGAGACCGCAAACGAGTGCGACAAGGGGAGAAGCGGCAACTCCTGCAACCTCACCCTTTGTGATATCGCCGACTGCGTTGCCTGCAAGGGAAAGACCGATGATAGCAACAGTAGGACCGATAACAACGGGAGGCATAAGCTTGTTAATCCAATTAACGCCTGCAAGCTTAACGATGATAGCGATAACTACATAAACAAGTCCTGCGAAGGCAGCACCGATAAGAAGTCCTACGTAGCCGAGTCCAACGGTTGCAGCGCCTGCGAATGCGGCTGACATAGAGCCGAGGAAGGCAAAGGACGAGCCGAGGAAAACGGGGCTCTTGAACTTTGTGAAGAGAAGGTAAACTATAGTACCTACGCCTGCACCCATAAGTGCTGCAGCAGGGCTCATAGCGTCTGCGCCTGTGAGAGATGCGTTACCGTTTATGATTACGGGAACGACGAGGGTTGCCGCCATAATCGCAAGTAACTGCTGGATAGCAAATACGATTACCTGAGAAAACGGAGGTCTGTCTTTTACGTTGTAGATGAGCTTCATAAAAAAATCTCCTTGTAAAATTATTTAAAAATATACACAAAAAAACAGCCTTGCTACGCAAGACCGTATCACCGTAATCTTGCGGGCGGAAAGTGCGCATCAAGACCTTCTGTGCTTTTTAGATATTATATAAAAAAAGTCACAATTTGTCAAGGGAAAGTTAATATTTTTGTTGAACTAAATCGGATTTTGTGGTAGTATAATATATAAAGAAAAATTACGGGGAAAAACTATGAAAAGATTTTTTGCTTTTATTACGGCGGTTTTGATGCTTTTTTCGCTTGCCTCCTGCGGTGAAGAAGAGGAGAAGGGCTTAAAATATATATTTTTATTTATAGGTGACGGAATGGGGCTTAACGCCGTGACCCTCACCGAGAAGGTGGCGGGGGAGGTCCCCTTTACCGATTTTGAGGGTATGGGGCTTGTTTCCACATACGACACCACCTCTCTCATTCCCGACTCCGCCTCCAGCGGTACGGCTATCGCCACGGGAGAAAAGACCTATTCCTCGGCTATTGCAGTGAACGATAACGGCAAAAAGCTACAAAGCATTGCAACAGTTTTGAAGAGAGAGCATAATATGAAGGTGGGTATTATCACCACCGCCAACCTGAACCACGCAACCCCGGGCGTTTTCTACGCTCACAGTAAATCAAGGTACAATTATTACGAAATAGGCTCGGCACTTGCAGAGTCGGGCTTCGACCTCTTTATCGGCGGTGAATTCCTTGATGCCGACGGGGGAGACGTGAACCTTGTTGATATGGCGGTAAACGGAGGGTATACCCTTCTTGACTCCCAAAAGGAGATAAAGGCAAAAAAGAAGGCTTCGGAAAAGTACCTTATTATCGACCCTCACACCGACTCCAGCGGTATGATGTCCTTTGCCATAGAGCGCGAGCGCGGGGCAATGAGTCTTGCGGACTACGTGGCGCTTTCCATTGATACCCTTGACAACGAAAACGGCTTTTTCATTATGTGCGAGGGCGGTAGAATAGACACGGCTCTCCACGCAAACGACGCCGCAACGGCGGTGGGCGAGGTGTCGGCGTTCGGCGACGCCGTGGAGGAAGCGGTGAAGTTCTATAAGAAGCACCCCGACGAGACTCTTATCATCGTTACCGCCGACCACGAAACAAGCGGTCTTGCTCTCGGCTACGGAGGCACGGGCTACACTACCGACCTTGACGCTCTGAAGGCTCAACGCATTTCCTACCTTACCTATCAGAAGGACTATGCCGAGGAGTACGTGAAGAAGGATGCTACTCTCCACGAAATTCTCCTTGATATCGAGCTTTTGTTCGGCGTGGAGGAGAGAAGTCTTACCGACTCCGAAAGAAGCGCCCTGGAGCGTGCCTATGAAAAGAGCATTTTCGGCACGGACACCTATACCGAAGAGGACTATATCCTCTATTCCAACAGAAATCCGCTTTCTGCGGCGGTAATGCACCTTGTGGCGCACAGAGCGGGCGTGGACTTTTCCAGCTTCGTACACACGGCGGCAGAGGTGGGAATATGGGCAACGGGCGTGGGGGCAGAGGAGTTTTCGGGTAGTATGGACAACACCGAAATATCCCGCAAAATATACTCACTTTTAGGCATTAGTCATTGACAAAAGGGCTGTGCTGTGCTAATATATTTTTTAGCGGTGCTTTTCCGCCGTTGACTTTACATATTTGGAGAACGTATGATTTACAATAATATTCTTGAAGCTCTGGGCAATACACCCATAATAAAGCTTTCCCATATCGTACCCGAGGGGTGCGCGGAAATTTTAGTTAAGTTCGAGGGCTTGAACGTGGGTGGCTCTATCAAGACCAGAACGGCATACAATATGATACTTGATGCAGAGCGCCGCGGCGTTATCAATAAGGATACCGTAATCGTAGAGCCTACCAGCGGAAATCAGGGCATCGGACTTGCTCTCGTGGGTGCTGTGAAGGGCTATCGCACGGTAATTATTATGCCCGACTCGGTAAGCGAGGAGAGGCGCAAGCTTGTGCGTCACTACGGCGCCGAGGTTATTCTGGTGCACGACGCAGGCAATATAGGCGAGTGCATCGACGAATGCGTAAAGCTTGCTCTTAAAATGCGTGACGAGGACCCTCGTGTCTTCGTGCCCCAACAGTTTGAAAATCCTGCCAACCCCGACATACAGAGAAGTGCGACGGCAATGGAGATAATAAACGCGGTTGACGGCTCAATCGACGGCTTTTGTTCGGGCATCGGAACGGGCGGAACTATTACGGGTATCGGCGAGACCCTTAAAAAATACAATCCCCATATTGAAATATGGGCGGTAGAGCCAGAGCACGCGGCTATCCTTTCGGGTGGCTCTATCGGCACTCATTTACAGATGGGTATAGGTGACGGACTCATTCCCGAGATTTTAAATCAGGATATTTATAGCGATATCTGTATCGTAAACGACGACGAGGCTATCAGCACCGCAAAGGCGCTGGCGTCCCGTGAGGGAATTATGTGCGGCATATCCAGCGGTACTAACGTTGCCGCCGCTATCCGTCTTGCTGGGAAGCTGGGCGCGGGTAAGAGGGTGGTCACCGTTCTTCCCGACACTGCAGAGCGTTATTTTTCAACACCCTTATTCGAGGACTGAAATACGGGAGTGTGCTTTTTCGGCACCCTCCCGTAAAGTGTTTTTATCTTTTAAATTCAGCATTTTTTACATACCCTCTTGATTTTTATTACATTTCGTGTATACTATTGTTGTAATCGCTTACAAAGGAGAAACAGAATGAAAAAGAAATCTAATATAGAAACCAAGGTGTTTGCAGGGCATTATAGCTCGGCTAATCCCGACCCGTTTTTTGACGAACAGCCTCCGCGTGAGTTTATCCGCGACTTGAAAAGCCCGCTTCACAGTGAAGCGCCTCTTAATTTCGGAAAGAAAAAGAGCGCCTCGGCAGGTGAGATATCCGTGTCGGGACTTTTCGTTAAGGAAAAATTTCCAGACGACGAGGGTGTGCTTGAAACGGCGTATGATGATTTTGAAAAGTTTCTTGATATATGCAAAATAAAGGGCGACAGATACCCGATAGTTTTTGAAAAGGGAATAACCCCCTCCTTTGAGGCGTACAGAATTATAGTAACTGCCGACTCCTGCCGTATCGTTTCAGCGGACACCGAGGGTGCAAGGCGTGCCATATTCTATCTTGAAGGGGAATTGACTAAGCGCGAGGGCGCTTTCCTGCCCCTTGGCGAGATTGAAAGAAAGCCACATATCAAGAGCAGAATTACGAGAGGCTTTTTCAGCCCTACCAACCGCCCGCCCAAGAACGGAGACGAGCTTTCGGACGAGGTGGACTATTATCCCGAGGAATACCTTAACCGACTCCAGCACAACGGAACGAACGGTCTTTGGATATACACAAGCTTCAAGGCGCTATTGCGTTCTTCCTATATCAAGGAGTACGGAGAGGGAGGGGACGCAAGGCTTGAAAAGCTCTCCTCTGTTATAGAAAAGTGCCGTCGGTACGGCGTTAAGGTTTACGTTTTTGCTATCGAGCCTATGGGCTTTTTCAAGGCGGAGGGCTTGCAGGACAAGTACCCCGAAATGCTGGGTGCTGATTGCGTTGGAGCCTCTCAATACCCCATCTGTCTCAGGACGGAGGAGGGCAGGGGATATATGCTGGAGGCGGTGGAGACTCTTTTCAGAAGGCTTCCAAGGCTTGGCGGATATATAGATATTACCGACGGAGAGCGCTTTACTACCTGCTCGTCAAGTATGTTTACCTGGCATACCTGCCCCAGATGCGGAAAGTATCACAGAGGTGAAAACCTTGCCTACAATATTGATGTTATCAAAGAGGGAATACGCAGGGCGGGAACGGGCGCTGAATTCGTCAGCTGGACCTACGGTCACAGATATTGGAATTTCGACGATATCGTTGAGTACGTAAAGAATGCGCCGAGTGACGTTGCCCTTATGCAGAATTTCGACGACGAGGGCTATGAAGAACAGCTTGGCAAAACGAGGCAGGCGATAGACTATTGGCTCTCCTACGTGGGACCCTCCATTATGTTTGAGACCACCGCAAAGGCGGCGCAGAAATACGGCAAGAAGCTGTGGGCGAAGATGCAGATATGCACCTCTCACGAGGTGGCGACTGTGCCATATATTCCCGCACCCGGTCTTGTTTTCGATAAGTATAAGGGCGCTCACGCCTACGGGGTTGAGGGCGTTATGGAGTGCTGGTATTTCGGCAATTATCCCTCTATTATGAGCCGTGCTTCAAGTGAGTTTGCCTTCCTTCACGATTTTTCCAACAAGGAGGAGGCGCTTCTCGACCTTATCTCACGCTCCTTCGGTGAAAGTGCCGCCCCCGAAATATACAAGGCGATGCACTATTTTGAGGAGGGCTATAAGAACTATCCTATAAACATTATGTTCAGCTACTACGGGCCTATGCACGACAGCGTCGTGTGGGAGATGCACCTTGAGCCCGTGAATAAGCCTCTGTCACGCTCCTGGCTCCTTGTGGACGCCCCCGTAGGTGACAGAATAGGCGAGTGCCTTTGGAGAGGACACACTCTTGACGAGGCGGTAGTGCTTGCCGAGAGAATGGTTGACAACTGGAGGGAGGGCGTAAAGCATCTGACGCTTGCAGACGACCACGAGCTCGTTACCCTTTCCCGTGCCCTTGGAATACTCTTTGAGGGTGGCTTGAATATACTTAATTTTTACAAATTGAGAAGTCAGCTTGGCAGAGGGGAAGGAGACCCCGCCACTATCCTTGACGAAATGGAGAGGATAATCAGGGACGAAATCGAGCACTCAAAGAAAATGATTCCTCTGTGTGACACCGACAAGCGTCTTGGCTATCACTCGGAGGCAGAGGGCTTCAAGTTCTTCCCCGAGAAGCTCCGACACAGAATTGCACAGCTTGAAGAGGTATTGGAAACGGAATTTCCTGCCGTCCGTCGCCGTGTGGCAGAGGGGCGCGTGCCTCTTGAATACTATCTCGGACGAGGCGGATATATTATCAGGTACGTTGATATTGACAAGGCAGAGCGTGTTAAGCTGACAAACGGCGAATTTGCCCTCAGCCTTGACCGTGACTATATCTACCTTTATATGAAGGGCAAGGAGGGAACGAATTTCTCCTTCGGCTTTGAATATAAGCTCTTTGAGCCCGATACTCATATAAGGCTGATAGGAGATGAGCTGATGCTTCAGTTTGATGCCAAGAGTCATCAGCAGGTGTTCGGTGACAGACAAGAGGAAGTGCTATCGGCGTACAGCCTTGAAACGAAGAAGTCCCACGGCGAGGTGGAGCATATTGTCAAAATTGACAGAAATAAGGCTAATTACACCCGTGACCTTGCAATGAAATTGAGACTTCAAATTAACGGAGAGCTTTGGCAAAACGAGGAGATACCTACTATAACTCTTGGTAAAGCGCCGTCATCACCGGGTCAGTTCGGCTTTGTCGTGCCAGAGACTTTAAATGAAAAAATATAAGGAGAAAAAATTATGACTACACCTCTTGAACACAATCTTCAAATAATGCGCTCCAGAGTCCCCTCTATGAGATATAAGGACGGCGAGGACTATGCAGAATGGAAAAAGAACGCTCTCCAAAAGCTCCGTGAGCTTACGGGAATTGATACCTTCGTTAAGTGCGACGACCAGTTTACTATCGAGTGGGACAAGACGACCGAGGAATATCGGGAAATCAGGTTTACCCTTCAAAGTGAGGAGGGATACGTTTACCCGTCGGTGCTTAGAGTACCCCTGAACCTTGAAGGAAAGGTGCCCGTTGTGATATGCCTGCAGGGACATTCCACAGGCTTCCACATATCTCTTGGCAAGCCCATTTACCCCAAAGACGTGAATAGCATCAGTGGCGGTGACCGTGACTTTGCCGTAAGGATAGTCCGTGAGGGCTATGCGGCGCTTGCTATTGAGCAGAGAAATTTCGGTGAGTGCGGCGGTGCAGGCGAGAAGGGACCCGACTGTTACGTTTCCACAATGACGGCTCTCCTGCTTGGCAGAACTACTATTGCAGAGCGTGTATGGGATATCAGCCGTGCGATAGATGCGGTGGAGAAATATTTTGATTTTCTTGACGCAGACAGAGTTTACTGTATGGGTAACTCGGGCGGAGGTACTGCAACCTTCTACGCCGCTTGTCTTGACGAGAGAATCAAGATGGCTATGCCCTCCTGCGCAGTTTGCACCTATTACGACTCTATTGCTTCTATGAATCATTGTAGCTGTAACTTCATTCCCTATATTGCAAACTATTTCGATATGGGCGACCTGGCAGGTCTTATCGCTCCAAGGAAGCTGGTTATCGTCAATGGCGCAGAGGACGTCATTTTCCCCAAGCATGGCGTTGACGAGACCTTTGAAATAGTTAAGAAAATGTATAAGGCGGCAGGTGCTGAAGGAAGCTGTGCACTCGTTACGGGTAGCGAGGGTCATAGATTCTATGCCGATGCAGCATGGCCCGTGTTCAAGAGACTTGAAGGACTTAGATAAAACGGTGATACCGAAAAAAACAAAAAAAGAATATTTAGAAAGAATATATTTATCTGCAAATACTAAACTTTTTCAAATATCGCAATTTATAGGAAGAAAGGCTTGAAAAAAACAAGCCTTTCTTTTTATTTTTGTTTTTTTCTTTGCACGAACTTCCCCTCTCGACGTACATTTGTACGCCTTCGGGGTCAGTATCGTGCAATCTCCCTCGTTTTCTCGTCGTCCTGACGAAGAAAGCAAATGGCAAAAAATCCGTACGATTGTACGGCGACGGACTGCGGTTCGTTCCATCTCCCTCGCTTTTTCTGCGCCCTTGGGCAAAAGCGGTGACAAAAAACAAGTGAAAAGATAAGAGAGAAAAGAGAAAAGAAAAGGAAGAAAACCGCTTATATAGCGGTTTTCAACCATTTCTCTTCACTCTTCGTTTTTCACTATTCACTTAATAAAAAAGAAGTAAAACTCGTTTGAGTTTTACTGCTTTTTTATTTACTGGGAAATTGCATTAAATCAGACCTCGCCGTTTTTCTTTATTTAGGTAAAAAATGCATTACGATAGGCGAGATATGCCAGCGGCTGCTAGCCGCTTTTTTAATAAAGATATCCTTCTTTGTAGAGAAGCTCTGCAAGAAGTCGG
>JAZSLY010000127.1:0-7554 GCA_045535585.1 Eubacteriales bacterium | reverse complement strand
CGGATTTAATTTCATCTGAGGCAAAGCCGAGGACTTCATCCGAGCTTGTGAGGATTTCACCGTGCGCAGCACGATTTTATTAAATATACGAGTTACAATTCCGTCCTACGAACCCATAAAAAAGCACTTGCGAATGGCTGGTTCTCATAAGGAAGTTAAAACTCCAACAGTGATCAAAAACTGTTGGAGTTTTTATCTAATATGTAGTAATAAAAATCACTTGGTAAATTATACTGTGCTTTAGCAAATGTTTTAACGTATGCAAATCCCAGTTTTTCTGCAATATGTTGACTTCTTGAATCTTCCGCCTTACAAAACCAAGATAATGTATTGGTTGTGTGATCTAAAACCGCTTTTAATGCTTCTGTAATATAACCTCTGTTTTGATATTGCGGAACAATCCTAACCCCCACATTACGTACATACTCTTTACCGTCAGCATCTTCGTTCAACCCTATAGTTCCTATAATCTCATTGTTTTCTTTTAAAACGACAGCGTAATTATTTTTTGCATTTATCAAATATCGAATTGTATCTTCATTATGAACTGAACAACCAATATCATCCTCGCACCAATCTCTCAAAATCAACCGTTCTGTTGATAAAGTTTTCATACTATTATTGTTCCTCCGTTTTATCGCCAGTTTCGCCTTTGTATTACAAAGGCATAGGGCAAAGCCCACGCCTTAAAGATGCACGAGCACGTCCAAAGGCTCCCTCCGGGAGGGAGCTGGCGCCGTAGGCGGCTGAGGGAGAGTGCGCTACAATGAAGTTAGCACAAACCTAAAGTCACGCAGGCTCCTTCCGTCACGGCTACGCCGTGCCACCTTCCTCTCGGAGGAAGGCTTTTCGTTAGCTCCATTATATCACAAATCGGCAGAGAAAACAAGTTCTCTGCCGATATTTATATGTGTATCCGTAGGGGAGACCTGCGGCCTCCCGCGGGCGAACACAGTTCGCCCCTACCGTGTCCTACCGTGTTCCGAAAACATCCTTATGAGAACGCTCCTAAAGGGTGGCTTTTTTGTTTGTAGACAATATGAAGGGCTTCAAACCATAGAACATCCCCCAACACTAAATCTTAAATATGTTTTTATCTTCAATATATTTTCTGAATTTTTCCATACAGCTAAAATAATATGAATCCTTTTTCCATACAAGGCTTGCATCGGCTCGCATAGAATTTTGGGCAGGTATTGCGACGAAAGCTTCGTTTGTTTCGGTAAGCTCCCTGAAGGTAAAGCCTGCGGCAACGTTACTTGAAATCATAGTCAACATAGTGGAGAGCTGCTTGGTTTGCAGGATAATATTGGGAGTTACTTTTGCACGGGCAAACCATTTTTTTATTTCTTCGGTTTGAAAGAAGCTGTTTTCAAAGAGCACCAGCGGTACGTCCTTTAAAAGCTGAGGCGTAACCGAATCGTATTTTGATACTATGTTATCCTTTGAGGCACAGCAGACGATTTCAAGGCTGGCAACCTTTGTGGAGACGAATTTTTCGTCAAGAGGGTCATTGTGAAGCAAAAAAATCATATCTAAATAATTTTCGGAAAGCTTATCTAAAAGATTGTTGCGCCCGTCTTCAACTATTTCAAGAGTTATATCGGGATAAAGCGTGCAAAAATCACGGTAAATATGGGGAAGTATTATCGACCCGATCATAGGCGGAACGCCAAGCCTGAGCTTGTTGCGCTCGTTACCTAAATGCTTCATAATGTCCTCTAATTGCTCGGTACGCGAAAGCACGTCACGGCACATTTCAAAAAGCCGTTTTCCTTCGGCGGTAAGCTCCATTCCTTTGTATCGGCGGTTAAAGAGAGAAACGCCGAATTCTTTTTCCAAAGCCTTTATTGATGACGACAGCGAGGGCTGTGATATGTAAAGGCTCTCGCAAGCGGCGGAAAGAGAGCCGTGTACGCATACGGCGTAAAAATGTTTTAATTGGTTTAAGTTCATCTTATCTCACCTCAAGATAATTATATAGCTTTTATCTATATTTGTCAATGAAATATGTATTTTACAAATAACAATATCGGTGTTATGATATAAACAGAAACGGAGGTAAAAAGAATGAATATACATAAGATAGCCGTAATAGCAGGAGACGGCATAGGTCCTGAGGTAATTAACGAAGGCGTTAAGGTATTAAAAAAGGTTGCGGAAATCGACGGCAGCTTTGACTTTGATTTTACGTATTTCCCTTGGGGCTGTGACTATTACAAGGAAAACGGCAAAATGATGGCGGACGACGGAATAGAGCAGCTCAAAAAGTTTGACGCAATATTTTTAGGTGCAGTAGGCGCACCCGGCGTGCCTGACCATATTTCACTGTGGGATTTACTTTTGGTTATAAGAAAAAGCTTTGACCAGTATATAAATCTCCGTCCCGTAAAGCTCTTGAAAGGAGCGCCTAACGTCCTGAAGGACGTAGCTCCCGAAGATATTGATATGGTTTTCGTCAGAGAAAATACCGAGGGCGAATATGCAGGCAGCGGCAGTTGGCTGTTTAAGGGTAAGCCCAACGAGGTTGTCATTCAGGACGGCGTATTCTCACGAAAGGGTTGTGAGAGAGTTATTCGCTATGCGTATGAGCTTGCAAAGGCTCAAAACAAGACCCTTACGAGTATAAGCAAGGGTAATGCACTTAACTATTCTATGGTATTTTGGGATCAGATTTTCAAGGAGATCGGCGAGGAATATCCCGAGGTTAAAACCTATTCCTATCTGGTTGATGCCGCAAGTATGTTTATGATAAGAGACCCGAAGCGCTTTGAGGTTGTAGTAACCTCTAACCTGTTCGGCGATATATTGACCGACCTTGGCGCTGCCATTGCAGGAGGAATGGGATTGGCTGCAGGTGCAAACCTGAATCCCGAAAGAGAGTTCCCTTCAATGTTCGAGCCCATTCACGGCTCGGCTCCTGATATCGCAGGTCAGCAAAAAGCAAATCCCTTGGCAACCATTTGGTCGGCAAGTCAGCTTCTCGATTTCTTCGGACATACCGATTGGGCAAATATGATTATCGATTGCATCGAGGAAGTGCTTTGTGAGAAAAAGGTGCTTACAGCCGATTTAGGCGGAAACAATTCTACGGGCGAGGTTGGAGACGAGTTTGTAAGAAAAATTGAAGCCAAGAGGAATTGAGATGTTTGAAAGAAGAAAGATTGTAAATCCGTGGGAAGGGAAGATGACCCCCTTCAAAATCATCGGAAACACTTATTTTGTAGGTACGTTTCAGTCTTCGTGCCATCTAATTGATACGGGAGACGGGTTGATTTTGATTGATACGGGTTATTTCGACGCCTTATATCTTGTGGTGCGCTCAATTTACGAGTTAGGCTTCAACCCGAAGGATATTAAGTATATCATCAACACTCATTGGCACTGGGATCATACCGAGGGAACTATGGCAATGGTAGACCTGTCGGGCGCTAAAACCTTGATTGGCAGTTACGATGCCCAAAATGCAAAAAAATATTTTGCTCCCGATATATTGGTAAAGGAGGGTGACGTGCTCTCTCTTGGCAATGTAACGATATCCTTTATGGAAACTCCCGGACATACCAGGGGAACTGTGTCGCTTTTCTATGAAACCGAAGAGAACGGAAAAACCTATCGCGTAGGAATGTTCGGCGGTGCAGGCGCTAATACTATGGCGCAGGGTAATTTTGATTACGACGGCTGCAGGGAGGATTACCGCAAATCCTTACACAGATTGCAAAAGGAAAAGGTAGACGTTTTTATCGGCAATCACGTTTGGAATAACGATACCGCCGTTAAGGGCGACCTGCTTTTGAAAACGGGCGAAAACCGATTTATCGATGAAAATCTTTGGCACGAATTTCTTGATTTTTGCGAGAAGCGTTTAGACGAAGTGATTTCAAAGGACGTATAGCACTCCCGTCTATTAAGAGAAAAAGGAGACGTTAAAAAGTCGTGAGCGTCAAAAACAAAAAAGAAAGCCATTCACGGCATTTTTTCCTATCTCCTATGAGTCAGGGGCTGTTTAAAAACTTTAATTGAGATTTTAAACAGCCTCTTTTTAATATTGATAGCTATTGATTTTGTTCGGGATTTGTAGTAGAATAGATTTAACAAATTTATTCAATTAAATGTACTTCGCACGCTTCTGTGATATCATAAATTTACATATGGAGGATAATTATGAAAAGAGTATTGGTGCTTTTGATTTCTTTATTTGTGCTTTTTTCTTTGGCGGCACTCAATTTTACCTCTTGCGGTGAAGCGGAGGAGAGTGAAAATAAGCTTGAAAATATTACCAAGACCTCGGCAGAGGAGGGCGACATTTTCTGGGAGCGCGCTCAGTTCAAGGACGATATAGGCGATTATGACTTTGGCGGTAAGGAGCTTAGAGTTGTTTCTCACGACGCAAGCGATTTCTGGGTAGATGAAGATGATATTAACAAGGGCGATCTTATCAAGGACGCTTATGCCGAGCGTACCCGAGCGGTTGAGGAAAGATTTAATTTTAAGCTGGTTCTTACGTATACTGCAAGATATGATTACGTAAGAGACTACGTTATCAAGACCGTTACGTCGGGCTCTGATGAGTTTGACCTTTTCTGCTCACAGCTTTGGAGTGCGGGCAATATAGTAACAAAGAACGTATTCATCAACTGGTATGATGTTCCGAACGTTGATTTTGAAAAGCCTTGGTGGTCGGAGTTCAACCGCACTCAGCTGACATATGACGGCAAATGCATTTTGGCTATTTCCGATTTCAGCTTCCGCACGGTTATGAGCGCACAGTGTGTTTACTTCAACAAGGCGCTTGCGGAGGCATACGACCTTGGCAATCTTTACGAGGTTGTAAATGACGGCAAGTGGACGTATGAATATTTTTACGACATTATTAAGGACGTCTACATTGACGAGGACGGTGACGGAGAAAAGTCCCGCGGTGATTTCTACGGTGTGGCACAACCCGGAAACGAAGGCGTTTCTGCTTTTTTGGCAGGCTTTGATAACCCCGTCGCTATCATCAACAGTGAGGGTGAGCCGGAGGACGTACTTAAAACCGATAAGATATATGACATCGTTGATACTATGATAAACCATTGTCATAACACGAAGGGCGTATATTTTATCCCCGTGGAGACAAACGGACGGTATAAGGATTATTCCGAAAGCCCCATTCACCTTTTCTATGAGGGTAAAGCTATTTTTACCGTTGCAACGCTCGGTAACGTAACGGATGCCATAATGCGTAACTTTAAGGATGATTACGGAATTCTTCCCATGCCTAAGTGGAATGAATATCAGGATAGGTATTACACGAACGTTGCTTATCAGGATATGTCTTACACAAACATCGGCCCGCATATATCCGTTCTTGCAGTTCCAAAGACCTGTAAGGATATAGAGTTTGTAGGTGCCTGCGTTGAGGCTCTTACCGCTGAAACCTGGAAGACTGTATCGCCTACGTTTTATGAAATTGCTCTTAAAACAAGATACCTCAGAGACGACGAGTCAAAAATAACCCTTGACTATATTCTTGACGGAAGAAGCTTTACCTTCGGCGGTGTTTACGGTGGGTCGGGCTTTGGATTTAATTCAATGAAGCTTATCGAGCGTCAGGAGGGCAAATTTGAGTCCTGGTATCAGTCCCAGCGCTTTAACATCAAAGATCAGCTCAAAGCTTTGAAGAGAACGTTTAATAAATTAGGATGAGCTTGTATTCAGACAGAACAAAATACAAAAGGACGGATACGAAAGTATCTGTCCTTTTGGCTTTCAAAATTCATATTGACAAACGGTACAAAGTTATGTATAATAGAGTGCAAGTTAATATTTTGTTAAGTGAAGGTTGCAGAAAACGGGCTTATCGGTGCGTTGACTGCAAGCGGATAACATTCTGGAGAATCCTGGTTTCAGGTGCCGAAGGTGCAAAACGCAAGCCGTTAATCTCTCAGGCAAAAGGACAGAATCAAAGCACTTTTGTGCCTTTCCTTTTGCATTGCGTTTTCGCAATGCTTTTTCTTTGCTTAACAACCAATAAAGAAAGGTAAGTGAAATTTTATGGAAGAAAAAAGGACGCTGAAAAAGAATCTCGGCGTTATGTCGGCAATGTCAATCGTCGTCGGCTGTGTAATCGGTGCAGGCGTATTTTTTAAGCCCTACGCAATTTATCAGGCAACTGGCGGAGCACCCGGTATGGGTATGCTTGCGTGGCTTGTCGGAGGGCTTGCAAGTATTTTCGCCGCTTTGACGGTGGCGGAAATTGCTATTCTCATTCCCCGTACTGGTGGTATGATAGCATATCTTACAGACGTATATAACGAAAAAATAGGCTTTCTCGCAGGCTGGATGCAGACCTTGATTTTCTACCCTGCGTTTCTCGCAAGCTACGGCGTTACCATTGGCAACGAGCTTTCGGTCTACGTTGGCGAAAAATATTCGCTTCCCATTGCTATGGCGACCATCGTGCTTCTCGTGGTTTGTAACGTTATGGGCTCGAAATCGGCTTCAAGATTTCAGATAGTCTTTACTATATGCAAGCTCATTCCTCTCTTTGCCCTTATGATTTTCGGCTTTATCCTCGGCGACGGAGGCAACCCCGTGGTAACTCCTCTCGTTGCGGCGGACAAGCAGGCAGGCGCCGTATTCGGCTCAACTCTTCTGGCAGTTCTGTTTGCCTTTGAGGGCTGGACCAACGTTGGCGCAATAGCAGGAGAAATGAAGAACCCCGGCCGTGACCTGCCCCGTGCTATCGTCGGCGGTGTTTCTATCATTATGCTTGTTTATATCGTTATCAATATTGCTTACCTTTGGGTTCTTCCGGCAGATGAGCTTATGAATATATCTTCACCTGCAACCGCCGTTGCAGTAAAGATTTTCGGTAATTTCGGCGGCACTCTCATTAAGGCAGGTATTATTATCTCGGTTATCGGCGCGGCAAACGGATTTTTGATGTCAGGCTCGAGAGTATGCTATCAGCTTGCCGAGCAGAATACTCTTCCGTTCAGCAAGACTCTCAGCAAAATCAATTCAAGGTTCGTTCCCGCAAACTCAATTATCCTCATCGGACTTCTTGCCTGTATCTTCTGCATCGGCGGAACCTTTGATATGCTTACAAACCTTGCCGTTTTCTCCTGTTGGATATTCTACACCCTCACCTTTGCGGCGGTTATGACCTGGAGAAGAAAGCATCCCGAAATCGAAAGAAAGTACAAGGTGCCCTTCTATCCCGTCGTTCCCATACTCGCTATCGTCAGCGGTGTCTACGTTATTTTAAGCCAGATCTTCTGGTCGGGCAAGGAGGCAACAATGCTCTCGGTAGGAAGCATCGTTGCAACCCTCATCGGTCTGCCCGTTTATTTCATTGCTAAAAAGTATTATAAGTCAAAATAATCAAACTAAGACCTTGCCAAACGGGGCAAGGTCTTTTTGTTGTTGGTATATGAAAACCACCTGCTAAGCAGGTGGTTCCAAAGAGGCTTATGCCGTTGAACAAAAACACCTTCTATGATATAATGCAAGCGGGTCTAGCCAACCGCAAGCAAAATAAAATAGAAGGAGGTCAATTATGAAAAT
>JAZSLY010000041.1:0-3821 GCA_045535585.1 Eubacteriales bacterium | reverse complement strand
CCATCCTTACAAATTCTCTTGTTACCGTATTTTGTTTTGCAGCTGCAACCCATACAAGCGCCAAAGCCACAGCCCATTCTCTCTTCAAAGCTGAACTGACCGCTTGTTTTGGCAACCTTTTCGATAGCTCGGAACATAACCTCGGGTCCGCAGGTGAAGAAATATGAGTAATCAACGTCCACCATAGCATCGGTAACGAAGCCACGCTTGCCGTAAGAGCCGTCGGCTGTAGTGACGATAACGTCAGCACCGAGGGCGCGGAATTCCTTTTCATAGAAAACGTCGGGTTGAGAGTTAAAGCCGAGAATTACGCAAACCTTCTTCCCTTCTTTCACAAGATCACGGCAAAGACGGAACATAGGAGGTACGCCAACGCCACCGCCAATGAGAAGAGGGTTGTCCCCTGCCTTTGACAAATTATATCCGTTGCCGAGTCCTACAAGCACGTCAAGCTCATCGCCCTGCGACATTTTTGACATCATCTCCGTGCCTGCGCCAACAACCTTATAAATCAAGGTTATCGTTTTGTCGTCGTAGTCGCAAATAGATATGGGACGGCGCAGAAATTTGCCTTCAAGCTTGATATTTACAAACTGTCCGGGGGCGGTGATGTGTGAGGTGTCTCCCTCAATAATCATTTTATAAACGTCACGGGCAAGATTGTTGTTGTAAACGATTTTATATAATCCTTGTGTCACGGTATACCTCACTAAGAATTGATTGTAGAAATACCCAGGGTGGTTTCCTCAAGTACGTCGAGAAGAACTCTGACGGTATCAAGGGCGGTGAACATCGTTACGTTGTTCTGTACCGCGCACTGTCTTATAGCGTGACCGTCGTTTTCTGCACCGCTCTTGTTGATATCTCTGGTATTGATAACGTAGTTTACGTATCCCTGACGGATAGAGTTGAGGATATCCTGAGAGCCTGCACCGATTTTGTGTCTTACTCTCGTACGGATTCCGTGCTCCTTCAGGAACTTGGCAGTTCCCTCGGTAGCCTCTATATTGAAGCCGAGGTTGTAGAATCGTCTGATAAGCTCCAGAGCTTCTTCCTTGTCTCTGTCGGCAATTGTTGCAAACACGGTACCGTAATTTACTACGTTCATACCGCTTGCCTGCAAAGCCTTATAAAGAGCACGGTTGAGCTTGTTATCGTATCCGATAGCCTCACCCGTAGACTTCATTTCGGGTGAAAGGTAGGCGTCAAGACCGCTGAGCTTTGAGAACGAGAAGGCAGGAGCCTTAACGTACCAGCGCTCCTTTTCCTTGGGATAAATCTCGGTAATTCCCTGCTCCTTCAAGGACTTGCCAAGGATAACGAGAGTACCGATATCGGCAAGGCTATAGCCCGTTGATTTTGAAAGGAAAGGAACAGTTCTTGACGAACGGGGGTTAACCTCGATAATATAAACGTAGTCGTTTTCGTCAACGATGAACTGTATATTGTAAAGTCCTACGATGCCTATGCCGAGACCGAGCTTCTTCGTATATTCAAGGATGGTCTCCTTAACCTTATCGGTAAGAGTAAACGAGGGATAAACGCTGATAGAGTCGCCAGAGTGAACGCCCGTTCTCTCAACAAGCTCCATAATACCCGGTACGAATACGTCTGTTCCGTCGCATACGGCGTCAACCTCAACTTCTCTGCCCTGAATGTACTTGTCAACAAGCACGGGCTTGTCCTCGTCAACCTCAACCGCAGTTTTCAGGTAGTGGCGAAGCATATCCTCGTTGGAAACTATCTGCATAGCGCGTCCGCCGAGAACGAAGGAGGGTCTTACAAGCACGGGGTAGCCAATTTCGCCTGCGACTCTTACGCCGTCCTCGATATTAGTAACGGCGGCGCCTCTGGGCTGAGGAATTCCAAGAGAGGAAAGCACCTTTTCAAAGGAGTCCCTATTCTCTGCCTTTTCGATAGCGTCACAATCCGTACCGATAATCTTTACGCCTCGCTTTGTAAGAGGCTCTGCGAGGTTAATTGCAGTCTGTCCGCCGAGAGAAGCAATAACTCCAAGAGGCTTTTCAAGCTCTACAATGTTCATTACGTCCTCTGTGCAAAGAGGCTCAAAATAAAGCTTATCGGAGGTAGTATAGTCGGTGGAAACCGTTTCGGGATTGTTATTTATAATGATAGCTTCATAGCCGAAGCGCTTGATAGTAGTTACCGCGTGAACGGTTGAGTAGTCAAATTCTACGCCCTGACCGATTCTGATAGGGCCTGAACCAAGAACGATAACCTTCTTCTTGTCGGAAACGATAGATTCGTTCTCGTCCTCGTAGGTTGAATAAAAATACGGAATATATCCCTCGAATTCGGACGCGCAGGTGTCTATCATCTTGTAGACAGGGAACATATTTTCTTTCTTACGGATGTTCCAAACCTCTATTTCGTCAACCTCCCAGAGCTTTGCAATAAAGTTGTCCGAGAAGCCCATACGCTTTGCTTCGTAAAGAGTGGTTACGTCAAACTTGTTTTCAGCAAGGCGCACTTCCATATCGACTATATTCTTTATCTTTTCAAGGAAGAGCATCTCAATCTTGGTAGCATCGCAGATAAGACCAATGTCAGCACCGCCTCTGATAAGCTGTGCAATAGCAAAGTATCTGTCGTCAGTTGCAGTCTTAACGTATTCGAGCATCTGGTCGTTAGTGTAGGTGTCGAATTTCTTCATATACAGATGTGAAACGCCGATTTCGATAGAGCGCACTGCCTTGAGAATACTTTCCTCGATAGTTCTGCCGATGCTCATAACCTCGCCCGTAGCCTTCATCTGTGTGGAGAGCTTGTTGTTGGCATCTGCAAATTTATCAAAAGGAAATCTGGGCATTTTGGTGATAACGTAGTCAAGGGTCGGCTCGTATGCCGCAGGAGTGTTGGCGATGTGAATTTCGTCGAGAGTCATACCAACGGCAATTTTTGCCGTAACGCGAGCAATGGGATATCCGCTTGCCTTTGATGCAAGTGCAGAGGAACGGGATACTCTTGGGTTAACCTCAATAAGATAGTAATCAAGTGAATGAGGGTCAAGGGCAAACTGTACGTTGCATCCGCCCTCTATCTTCAATTCTCTGATAATTTTCAGTGCACTTTCCTTCAGCATAGCGCACTCTTCGCTGGTGAGAGTTTGTGTAGGACATACAACAACCGAGTCACCGGTGTGAACGCCGACAGGGTCAACGTTTTCCATATTACAGATGGCAATGGCAGTGTTGTTAGAGTCACGCATTACCTCGTATTCAATTTCCTTATAGCCCTTTATGCTCTTTTCAACAAGTACCTGATGAACGGGCGAAAGGCTGAGAGCATTTTTAAGAATTTCTGCACATTCACTTTCGTTGTCGGCGAAGCCGCCACCAGTACCGCCAAGGGTGAATGCTGGACGAAGAACGACGGGATAACCAATTTCGGATGCTACCCTCAAGCCGTCCTCTATGGTGTTAACTGTGTCAGAGGGCAAAACGGGCTCGCCAAGGCTTTCACAAAATTCCTTGAAAAGCTCTCTGTCCTCAGCGGTCTCAATACTTTCCACTTTCGTACCGAGAAGCTCTACGTTACACTCCTTCAATACGCCCTTCTTGTGAAGCTGCATTGCAAGGTTAAGACCCGTCTGTCCGCCGATGCCCGGGATAATGGCGTCGGGACGCTCGTAACGGAGGATTTTCGCAACGTATTCGAGAGTAAGGGGCTCCATATAAATTTTATCTGCAATAGTTGTGTCGGTCATAATAGTAGCTGGGTTAGAGTTACACAGTACAACCTCGTAGCCCTCTTCCTTAAGAGCAAGACAAGCCTGAGTGCCTGCATAGTCAAACTCGGCA
>JAZSLY010000030.1:0-18853 GCA_045535585.1 Eubacteriales bacterium | reverse complement strand
GTCACCTGCTGCAGGAGCTGCTGCTACTGCTACGGGAGCAGCGGATACACCGAACTCCTCTTCAAGTGCCTTAACAAGATCTGCAAGCTCAAGAATAGTAAGAGCTTTGATTTCTTCTAAAATGTTCATTGTCTTTTCTGTTGCCATTTTAATGTACCTCCGAATTAAATTAGTTTATGCGGTTATGCCGCACGCAAATTTTTTAAAATTTTTATTCTGCAGCGGGAGCTTCCTCTGCTGCGCCGCCTTCCTTGTCGATCTTGCCTTGTAATACGTAAGCAAGTCCGTAAAGAGGGCTCTGGATACTGCCGAGAAGCTTTGCAATAAGGGCATCCTTTGAAGGAATGCTCGCAAGGCTCTCAACGCCTGCTGCGTCAACAACGCCACCATCAATGTAGCCTGCCTTGATTACGTAATCCTCGTGGTCCTTAGCGAACTTCGAGAGAATCTTAGCGGGAGCAACGGGGTCTGTTTCTGAAAAAGCAATAGCGCTCATGCCTTCAAGGTGAGCATTGAGGTCGGAATAACCGAGGTTATCGAAAACAAACTTGAGCTGTGTGTTCTTAACAACCTTGTACGTTACGCCTGCCTTTGTGAGCTCTTTTCTGAGTGCTGTGTCGTCCTCAACGGTGGTCTTGTAGTAGTTTACAAGTACGCCTGCCTGAGAAGCCTTGAGCTGTTCAGTAAGCTCTGCTACTGCTGATTGCTTTGCAGCGAGTATTTTTGCACTTGACATTCGTGTTTCACCTCCGGGTAAATTTAAATAAAAAAGGTTCTTTCACCTGCCGATGAAAGAACCGTAAAATTCAAAATGAAACGCCGTGCGACTCATTAAATTAAAGGTTTTCCTCGGTAGGCGAATATTACGGTGCAGTACTGCACCACCTACTGTCTTAGGTCAACACGAGAATTATATACTATAACAATCGTTTTGTCAAGAGTTTTTTTAATATTTTTTATCTTTTTGAAAAAATGAGTGAAATATAACAAATAAAATTTTAAAAAAACCGTTTTTTTGCAATAATAGTAATTGACACCCAAAGACAAAAAGTATATAATAATATAAATATAGGTAAAATAGGGGGAGTGGTTTTTTGCCGATAACTATAAAGCGTGGCTCAAAGAAGGCTTTGGCGGATATAAGAGAGCTTTGGCGCGAGGTTTTTCGGGACGGAGACTTCGTTGATACGTTCATCGACCGATTCTATCGCCCAAGCAGAGCCTTTCTCGCCTATGACGGAAAAAAGCTGGTCAGTATGCTTTTTTATATGGACGTTGGGGCAAAATATCATAAGAAGAAAATGAAATGCGCCTACCTCTACGGCGTTGCCACCAGAATGTCCGAAAGGAGACAGGGCTATTTCCACACTCTCCACGACGCCTTCCTCTCCGCCATTACGGCGAGGGGGTACGATATGGCGCTGGTTATCCCTGCAAACGAGTCTCTTTTTACCACCTACCGCTCACTCGGCTATACACTTTCCACTAAAAAGCAGAGGTATGGGCTTCTTGACGGAGAAATAAACGAGGTCTATGACCTTGACGCAATATGGCAGATGAAAAAGGACGCCTTCAGGAAGCAAAAATACGGGCTTCGATTTTTGGAGACCCGCGACCAGTTTACAGTGAGCCGTGAGGGGCACAGATTTTTCAGCCACGGCGGAAGTGTCCTTGCCTTTTCTCCCAAGGGGGACGGCTTTGAGCTATATGAGGTGATTGCCCCCGAGGGCGTTAGCGCTCCCGTTCAGCTGGAGCACTACGAAAGAAGCGCCCTTATCTGCGACCTGAAGGGTCAGCTGGACGCCGAGCTTATCGAAAAGCAGAGAGTTCCGCTCTCGTATCTTCTGAATTAAGGAGGAAATATGGCAAACCACGAGTTTTCTAAAATGATAACGGAAAAGTTTCCCTATAAGACCGAGCTTCACTGTCACTCCTCAAACGTCAGCATTTGCTCGGATATTACCCCCTCGGAGCTTCTTTTCAGCTATAAGGTTTCGGGCTATTCCGGCATTGTCCTCACTAACCATTTCTACCCCAACTCAACCAAGGCGAAGCTTGGCTACAAGAAGTTTGCCGAGTGGTTTATCGACGGCTACCGCGAGGTGAAGGAAAAGGGGCTGGCGGCAGGCGTGAAGGTCTATTTCGGAATGGAAATAAGATTTGAGGAAAATATGAATGACTACCTCGTCTACGGCATAACGGAGGATTTCGTCCGCTTCGGCGTATCCCCAAAGGTTAAGACCCTCAGGGAGTTTGTAACCCAATGCAAGCCCGAGGGCAGTATACTCATTCAGGCGCACCCCTTCAGAGACGGAATGCGTCTTATGCCCACCGAGCTTCTTGACGGAATTGAGGTATACAATATGCATCCCAACCACAATTCACGCAACGCTCTGGCGGCGCAGTACGCCCTTGAATTCAAGGAGGGCGTCTTTACCTGCGGAACGGACTATCACCACGCAGGTCAGGATTCTTTGAGCGCATTGCTTTCCGACAACGTTCCCGAAAGCGAGGCGGCTCTGGTGAAGGCGATGAAGGATAACCCCATATATAAGGTGGGGTGCAGTATAGTAACTTTTTAAGGAGAAAATAATGGTATATCTTTTTTTGGCAGACGGATTTGAAGAAATTGAGGCGCTTACCCCCACCGACGTGCTTCGCCGTGCAGGAGTTGAGGTAAAGACTATCTCCATAACGGGCGACAGAACGGTTACGGGCGCTCACGGAATAAAGGTCATGTCCGACCTTGTGCTTGACGAATATAAGGCGGAAACGGCGGAAATGATTATTTTCCCAGGCGGCGGCGAGGGCACGAGAAACCTTGACGAGTGCGAAAGGGTACACGAAATCATTCTTGACGCCGTGAAGAACAACTTGTATATAGCGGCTATCTGCGCCGCGCCCACTATTCTGGCGAAGATGGGCTTGCTTGAGGGGCTTCGTGCTACCTGCTACCCAAGTCTTGCCACCGTGCTCACCGAAAACAAGGTTAAATATAAGAGCGACAAGGTAGTGTGCGACAAGCGCTTTATCACCTCTATGGGTCCCGGCACCAGCGGAGAGTTCGCATTTAATTTAGTTGACAAGCTGGTAACGAAAAAGGATTCGGACAACCTGAGAATAGCAATGGTTTACTGATTTTTGGAGATACTATGATTAACAAAACCACCGTCAGAGAAGAAAAAAGGATGCTCAGGCGCAAATACTCGGCACTCCGTGCAGGTATTCCTCCCCATGAGCGCCTTGAAAAGTCAAGGCAGATATGCGAAAGCTTTCTGAATACTCTCGCATATAAGCACGCCGACACGGTTCTTCTCTATTATTCTATCAACAACGAGGTGAACACCCACCCGCTTATAGAAGCTATCCTCGGCGAAGGCAAGCGTGTTGCTCTGCCCGTCTGTCTTGAGGATTCCAAAATGGTTTTCAGATATATAAATTCTATGGACACCCTGAAAAAAGGTCTCTTTTCGGCTCTTGAGCCCGACGACGACTGTGAGGAATTTATCCCGTCGCCACGCACCATTTGCGTTATTCCCGCTATTGCCTTTGACCGAAAGGGTTATAGGCTTGGGTATGGCAAGGGCTACTACGACAGATATCTTACCGACCCGTCCATCGTGAAGATAGGCTTCTGCTACGACGCTCTTCTCGTTGACTCACTCCCGAGGGGCAGATTTGACCTTTCCTGCGACCTTGTAATTACCGAGAGGGGAGTGTTCAACACGGATGAAAAATAAAGCGGCGCTTTCCTCGGCTCTTTTTGCATCGGTAATCTTCTTTATGATGCCGATTTTTGAGAAAATTCTTATGGTGGAGTCACGCTTTCCAAACGCCGACGTTCTTCTGTCGGCAGGAATTATCGAGCTTTTCATCTTTGCTATTCCCGTGGCGTTCCTTTGCAAGTTTACGTCGTCGAGCTTTTTTGAAAAGTCAAAGATAGCTCTGCCGAAGCTTTACACTCTGCCCTTCACCCTCGCTTCAACGGCGGTTTATTTCCTCGGCGCTTTGCTTCTTTTGTATATTCAGGTCACCCTCCTTCCCCCCTCCGCCACCACTCTTGACGGCATTGCCACGGTGGAGGAAAACGGATTTTTCAGGGTCGCCTTCGTCTACGTTTTCGTTCCCGCTATTGCAGAGGAGCTTTTCTTCAGAAGCGTGCTTCTCACCGAGTACGGCAGGTATTCCGGTACGGTTGCCGTCTTTATGTCCTCTCTTTTCTTTGCAATGCTTCATTTCTCCCTTTCCCAGTTCTTTATTTATTTTATTCTGGGACTTATTCTCGGAAGCGTTACCTACGTTACCGAGTCCTCTCTCCCTGCCGTTATAATGCACCTTATTTACAACGGCATTATGACCTTCTCTCGTGAGGGCGTTACAAGCTTTTTAAGGGAGTCCTCATCCTCTATAATACTTGCATTTTTACTTATTTTCCTTTTCCTTTTAAGCCTCGTGGGGCTGATGCTTGCCACGGAGAGACTTTATGAGAAAAGGTCACTCTTCTACAGTGTGGGCAAAATAATCGGCGCGCGCCGTGATGCCGCCCTCGCTCTTGCCCGAGAGGGCAGAGAGACAAGTGGTAAAAAGAGCACTATGTCAAAATTTGCCGAGCCTCTTTTGTCACCCACCTTCTTTCTTGCAGTAGCGTTATTCTTCCTTGTAACCTTTGAAATAATATAGGAGCTTTGAGATGGATAAAAAGCAAAATGAATTGAAAAAGACCTTCGGTCCTGACGAGAATATCCCCGTAACGAAAAGGCGGGCTCCCTCGTCTCCGCCTCGCGCCGTGCGTGACATCAACGCGGACAAGAGCAAGACCCGAATAGATATTCCCACTCAGGAGACCCCCGTGCAAAAACCTCCCCGTCCCAAGAGGACGACCCCTCTTTACGAGGAGCCTCCCGCACTGGAGGAGGAAGAGCCTATGGCAAAGAGCATTTTCACAATGCTTGGTAAGGGCTCGCTCTACTTTGTTTTCGTAATAGCCCTGTCGGTTATTCTTTCCTACTACGTTATCACTATGGGCAACGACGTTTTCGCCTTCGTGAAGGACGATGAGGTGGTAACCATCACGATAGGAGCGGAGGACGACGCGTCGGATATTGCACGGGCTTTGCACCGTGAGGACGTTATCAAGTACCCGTCGCTATTTAAAATATACAATTCCTACAAGAACAGAAACGCCAAGACAAAGCAGGAATTCGTGCCCGACACCTACGAGGTGGCGCGAAACCTCAATTACGACGAGCTTATTGCTATGTTTGAAAAGTCGGCGCCCGTGAGAGATATCGTCAAGATAACCTTCCCCGAGGGCATCACCGCCGACGAGATGATAGAAATATTCCTTGAAAACGGCATCGGTACCCGAGAGGGCTTTGTAAACGCCGTGAAGTCCAGCCTTATCTACGATATGACCTATCCCTTCCTTTTAGAATTGCAGGAGCAGGAGAAGGCAGGCTTTAGGGACGGCAGAAAATACGCCCTTGAAGGCTATCTCTACCCCGATACCTACGAGTTTTATACCGACACCGCGGAAATTGACGCCGTATCAAAGCTTTTAAAGACCTTTAACGTAAGATTTGAAAAGGAATATTACGCAAGATGCGAGGAGCTGGAGCTATCGCTTGACGAGGTTGTGACCATCGCCTCTATCGTACAGATGGAAACTAAGTACAGCAGTGAGTACCCCGTGGTTTCCTCACTCTATCACAACCGTCTTAATAACCCCACAAGGTTCCCGAGACTGCAGTGCGACTCCACCTATCTCTACGCATTCCCCGACAGACGAGAGGGGCTGACCCTGACCGAGATGAAGGAGAGCACCTCCCCATACAGCACCTATTCTCAGGACGGTCTTCCTCCGTCGGCAATCTGTAACCCCAGCCTTGACGCCATTATTGCGGCGCTCTATCCAAACGGTGCAGATTCCAGCGGAAAGCCGCATACCTATTATTATATGGTGGCACGTCCCAACGGATATCACTACTTCGCTTCCACCGATGCAGAGCATAGCGCCAATATCGCTCTGGCAGAGTCGGAAAAGGGTGAATAGCCTATGGAGATGATAATACTTTTACTTTTAGGCGTAAGCCTTGTATTGAATATTGTTTCCCTTGTGCTTCTGTCAAAGAAGCAAAATAAGGGAGAGGAGCTTGAAGGAGCTCTCAGAAACAGCCGAATGGAGATAGTGTCGGGCGTTACAAGCTCTATTGGCGCACTTTCCCAAAGCTTGAGGGACGCCTCCGACGCACAGTTCAAGGCTCAACAAAGCGAGTTAGAAAAGATTGCTACCTCCACTGCCGACGCCCTGAAGCACTACGACGAGAGCACCACCAAGGCGCTGGGCGTTTATGCCGAAAAGCTTGACACTATCAATAAGACCCTTGAAACACGCATCAAGACCCTTGAGGAGCAGAACTCAAAGAAGCTTGACGAAATGCGCGGTGTGGTAGACGAGAAATTACAAAAGACACTTGAAAGCCGAATCGGCGAGAGCTTCAAGGCGGTCAGCGAAAGGCTGGAGCAGGTGTACCGAGGTCTCGGCGAGATGCAAAATCTTGCCACGGGCGTAGGTGACTTGAAGAAGGTTTTATCTAACGTAAAGACCCGCGGAATTCTGGGTGAAATACAGCTTGGCTCTATTTTGGAGGAAATCCTATCACCCGACCAGTACGAAACGAACGTAGTCACGGTGGAGGGCACACGCAACCCCGTTGAATACGCAATAAAGCTTCCCGGCAAGGAGGAGGGGTCGAGGGTATATCTTCCTATCGACGCCAAATTCCCCGCTGACGCATATCTTTCCCTGAACGACGCTATTGACGCAGGAGACACGGAGAAGATAGAGGAAGCAAAGACACTTCTTAAACGACGGCTTAAAAGCTTTGCCGACGATATTAAGAAGAAATACGTGTCTCCCCCCGAAACCACAGACTTTGCCATAATGTTCTTGCCTACCGAGGGGCTTTACGCCGAGGTGGTAAGGCTTGGTATGGTGGAGGTGTTGCAAAGGGATTACAACGTGACTATCGCAGGTCCGACTACTATGGCGGCTCTGCTTAACAGTCTGCAAATGGGCTTCAAAACGCTTGCTATCCAGAAGCGCTCGGGCGAGGTGTGGAACACCTTGTCTGCGGTGAAAACTGAGTTTGGCAAGTTCGAGGAGGTCCTCAACCTTACACAAAACAAGCTTGACCAGGCAACCAAGGAGCTGGAAAAGCTGGTGGGTACCCGTACCCGTATGATCAACCGCCGACTGCGTGAGATCACCGCTATGCCCGAGGAAACGGTAATAAATTATTTCCCCGTATCCGAGGAACAGACGGAAGGCGACATATAAAAGAAAAAAAGGCTGCGCCCACGGCGAGAGCGCAGACCCTTTAAAAATAAAACTCGTCGAGAATGGATGTATAATTATGGCTTTTTATTTTAACGACTGCTCACACACATTTAACGAATATCTTCTTGTACCCGGCTATTCAAGCGCTGAATGCGTTGCCTCCAAGGTTAGCCTTAAAACTCCTCTTGTAAAGTATAAAAAAGGAGAGGAGCCTGCAATCAGCCTCAACGTTCCTATGACCTCTGCAATTATGCAGGCGGTATCCGACGACAAGCTTGCTATCGCTCTTGCCAAGGAGGGCGGAATTTCCTTTATCTACGGCTCACAGACCATAGAGGATCAGGCGGCAATGGTTGCAAGAGTTAAGAACTACAAGGCAGGCTTCGTAGTAAGCGACTCCAACATCAAGCCCACCGACACTCTTGCGGACGTGCTTGAGCTGACTCAGAAAACGGGTCACTCCACTATAGCCGTAACCGACGACGGTACTGCAAGGGGCAAGCTCCTCGGTATCGTTACCAGCCGTGATTACAGAGTGTCCAGAATGGACGCCTCCACCAAGGTAGAGGAATTTATGACCCCCAGAGCAGAGCTTATCGTAGCTCCTAAGGATACTACCCTCAAGGTTGCCAACGACATTATCTAGGACAACAAGCTCAACTCACTTCCCATCGTTGACGACGATGACAGACTTCTTTATATGGTATTCCGCAAGGACTACTCTATCCATAAGGAAAACTCTCTCGAGCTTATCGACTCCTCAAAGAGATATATGGTAGGCGCAGGTATCAATACCCGTGACTACGCAGAGCGTGTGCCCGCTCTTCTTGAAGCAGGCGCAGACGTGCTTTGCATCGACTCCTCCGAGGGCTTTACCGAGTGGCAGTCAAGAACTATTGCATTCATTCGTGAAAAGTACGGCGACACCGTTAAGGTAGGCGCAGGAAACGTAGTTGACCGTGAGGGCTTTATGTTCCTTGCTGAAGCAGGCGCTGACTTTATCAAAATCGGTATCGGCGGAGGCTCTATCTGTATCACCCGTGAGCAAAAGGGTATAGGCAGAGGTCAGGCAACTGCGGTTATCGAGGTTGCAGCGGCAAGAGACGAGTATTATGAAAAGACGGGTATCTATATTCCCATCTGCTCCGACGGAGGTATCGTTTACGACCACCACATCACTCTTGCTCTCGCTATGGGTGCTGACTTCGTAATGCTGGGCAGATACTTTGCAAGATTTGATGAGAGCCCCACAAATAAGCTTAATATCAACGGAAGCTACGTTAAGGAATACTGGGGAGAGGGCTCAAACAGAGCAAGAAACTGGCAGAGATACGATATGGGAGGCGACAAGAAGCTTTCCTTCGAGGAGGGCGTTGACTCCTACGTTCCCTATGCAGGCTCACTCAAGGACAACGTGACTATGACTCTCAACAAGGTCAAGTCAACTATGTGCAACTGCGGAAGCCTCAATATCCCCGATTTCCAGAAGAATGCCAAGCTTACTCTCGTGTCCGCCACAAGTATCGTGGAGGGCGGAGCGCATGACGTTATATTGAAGGAAAGCTCAAACAAAGTGATCAAGTAGGGCTATAAAAAAAGGTGACACCGAAAAACGAAAATAAGGGATTTTACTTAAATTAGAAATAGTAATAATTCCTTATAAATCACAAGTATATAGGTAATAAAATTTGATACTCAAATTTTAAATTATATTTTTCGTTTTTCTTTGCACGAACTTCCCCTCTCGACGTACATTTGTACGCCTTCGGGGTCAGTATCGCGCAATCTCCCTCTTTTTTTCGTCGCCCTTGGGCTTGTAAAAAGCGGTGACAACGGAAAAATGGAAGTAAAAGATTAACTTTATAAAGAGAAATATTTTTATGTTTTCTGAATTTATAGGTAGAAAGGCTTAACGCCTTTCTTACCTTAATTCATATTCCATTTTTCCTTGAAACGAACCTTGTCACTACGATAAGCTTTATCCTCGCATAATGCTCGGATTCGCTTCCTGTATGGCTTGAATTTTTGCTCGTTTCGCTTTGCTTTACGGCAAAAATCCCCCGGTCATGCCCGTTACAATTGTACGGCGACGGACGGCGGTTCGTTCCATCTCCCTCGCTTTTTCCAGCGCCTTGGGCTATAAAAAAGGTGACACCGATGAGGCGAAGCCTCCATGAAATCGTGGCTGTGCCACGATGAAATCCATCTTCGATGGATGAAATTTGCTTTGCAAATGATATCTTTCCTTTGGAAAGATTAAGGAAGAAAATTGCAAGCAATTTTCAACCATACTTCTTACTTCTTAACTATTACCTATTACTTTAAACAACGGGGTCGGGCTTTGCCACGACCCCAAAGTATTTGGAAATATGAAAAAAAGATTTTTTAAACGCCTTGGCGTAATATTTATTGTTTTGTGTCTTGTGGCGGTGGTGACGGTTCTGTCGGTCAGCGCCTTTGTCACTCTGTCTACGAGGGATTTGATTATATCCCATAACGACGCCGTCACTCTTGAGGGAGTGGACGCTATCGTGGTGCTTGGGTGCAGAGTCCACAGCGACGGACGGGTCAGCGCTATGCTCTCCGACAGACTTTCGGTGGGCGTCTCGCTTTACCACGGCGGTGCATCCGACACGATGCTTATGAGCGGTGACCACGGGACTGCGGAATACGACGAGGTCAACGCTATGAGGCGTGTGGCAATGGAGTCGGGCGTGCCCATAGAGCGAATTTTTATGGACCACGCAGGCTTTTCCACCTACGACAGTATGTATAGACTCAAAGAGGTGTTCGGTGCAAAAAAGGTGATAATCGTTACCCAGCGCTACCACCTTTACCGCTCACTTTATATAGCACGCGCTCTTGGGCTGGATGCCGTAGGCGTGTCGGCAAGCGAGCGTGAATACGCAGGGCAGAAGGTGCGGGACGTACGAGAGGTCCTTGCAAGAAACAAGGATTTTCTTCTGTCTATATTAAAGCCGTTACCCAAATTTCTCGGAGAGGCAATAGACCTTGACGGCGACGGCAGAATTACAGAGGGCTGACAATGGAAAGTATACGACGGTTTATAAAAACGAATACGGTGATGTGTATTGCCTTTGTGGCGGCGCTTGCAACGGCGTTTATTATACCTCCTGATAAAGAATATCTTGGGTACTTTGATTTCAAGACCCTGACCTGCCTTTTTTGCGTTCTGGCGGTGGTCTGCGCCCTGAAGAATATACACTTTTTCTACCTTCTGGCGCGACGGCTGGTTTCGGTTTTCAAGAATTTGCGCTCCTCGGTGCTGGCAATAGTTTATATCACCTTTATCGGCTCAATGCTCATCGCCAACGATATGGCGCTGCTGACCTTTCTGCCTCTCGGCTATTTCGTGCTGAACCGCTGTGCCAAGGGCAAGTATATGGCGTTCACCTTTATTATGCAGAATATCGCCGCAAACCTCGGCGGTATGCTCACCCCCTTCGGCAATCCCCAAAACCTCTATCTTTATACCAAATTTAATATTCCCACCCTTGAATTTATGGGGATAATGTTGCTCCCCTTCATCATTTCCGTCACTCTTATTACGCTTTGCGTGTTTATTTTCGTGCGACCCGAGCCGCTTTCACTCCCCGAAGAAAAAAGAGAGCTCCCGCGGGGCAGGGCGGTTATCTATCTTGCGCTTTTTGCTCTGTCTATCGCTATCGTTTTCCGCACCGTACCATATCAGTTAGGGCTTCTTGTCATACCACTCGCCCTCTTATTTTTAGATGCAAAGGCACTCCTCAGCGTTGACTACGGTCTCCTTTTCACCTTTGTATTTTTCTTCGTCTTTTCGGGCAATATGGCAAGAATTGACGCCGTGCGTGAGCTTTTTGCCACGCTCCTTGACAAGAGCACCCTCATTTTCAGCACTCTTTCCTGCCAGCTTATCAGCAACGTGCCCTCGGCAATTCTCCTATCCTCCTTTACGGATAATTATAAGGAGCTCCTTCTTGGCGTAAACATCGGAGGCGTGGGCACTCTTATTTCCTCCCTTGCAAGCCTTATCACCTTCAAGGAATATTCCAAAAATAACCCCGGGCAAAGCTGGCATTACATATTGCTTTTCACCGCATATAATTTTGCTTTCCTCTTTATCCTCACCCTTGTGGCAATTATTTTCGTGGCGTGAAATGGATTTTTCAAAAAAACTTATAAATACCTTAAAAAAGTACATATTATATCTTGACAAGGCAATATGACTTTGATATAATTTTTCTTGGTAGGAATTACCGATTTCAATTTTAAAGGAGGATATTTATGGATAACTACGTATGCCCCTGCGGATATGTTTATGACCCCGAGGTAGGCGACCCTGAAAACGGCGTAGAGCCCGGTACAGCCTGGGAGGACGTTCCTGAGGATTGGGTTTGCCCCATCTGCGGACTTGGAAAAGAAGAATTCGAAATGGAATAAACATATATAAAAAGAAAGTGTAAAACAGTTGTTTTACACTTTCTTTTTTTAGTGAAGAGGGAATAGGGAAGAGGGAAAAGGTAAGGAGGAAAACCGCTTTTTGCGGTTTTCTTCCTTAATTCAGCATTCAGCATTCTACTCACCGATTTTAATGAGTCCTGACTATAAATATTTCGGGTAATATAGGTTTGAGTTCATTCTGTATTACCACCTCAAGTCCATCGGTGGTGAAGTCTACCTTTTCTCTTTCACCGAGGTTATTGAGCCTCTCGATGCTCACAACGCTCTTGCCTTCAAAGCTCATTGGTATATCCTCAAGGATATCCCAGCCGAGATTCCAGAGTGCTATGAGGGTGTCGCCATTCTCAAGCTCACCTGCTCTGAGGAACACGTCGGCGTCGCCCGTATAGTAGAGGGGCAGAGTGCCGAGGTCACGGAGAAGGGAGACTACCTGCTCCTTCCTGCTTTCGTTAAGGAAGGAGAAGCCGTCGGTGTAGGTGAAGGGGGCTTCGGGTGTTCCGCAGAAGGTTATCGTCACCTTTCCGTCGGGACGGTGGAAGATAGTAGTAGCAGGGAAGAGAGGAGTGTTTTCCACGCCGTTAGTGAGGTGATAATTCACACTGCCAACCTCAACCTTGTCACTTTCGGGACAAAGCTCCAGGAGCTTATATTGCTTGGGGCATTTTGCGCCGTTATTAAGAAGCTCACCCGATACCACGTCGCCCTCCCAATTTCTTGTGGAAACGCCTATCTTATCGCCGTAGCCACGCTCTCTGAGGGGAGAGACGCAGTTGGAGGTAAGAATTACGTTGCCAGAGAATATCTTGTCAAGGTCTTCGTCGGAATAGATTTCGATGGGTCCAGAGAGGAAGGAGGTGGTGGCGCACTCGTCGTCAAAGTAAACGGGAACGCCTATTCTGCCAAGGAAATAGGCAAGAAACGCCCAGTTGTCAAAGGTCCAGTCGTAAACGTTGTCACGGTGGAAATCAAAGTCACGGGGGATTGCAAAGGGCACGTTGCTTCCTATCCACCTGATCTTCGGCGCAAGCTCGGCAAGAGTGTCGTAAAGACCCGTGTTCTCCGCAAGTATCTTGCGGTAAGCCTTGCCACTCTTGGGCTCGTGGGTAAGAAGGCGTGTAAACCAATGCTTTGCGCCCGTACAGCCGTCGAGAATATCCGAAACGAACTGTGCCTGAAGGGTAGAGGCGCACTTTCCGTATCTGTTGAAGGGAATAGTGTCAGTCTCGGCAAGAATGATGTCAATGCCGATATTTTTAAGGCACTTAACTGCTCTGGCACTTCTTAAAACAAGCTCGGGGAAGGTACGCATTATGGGTGGCGCATAGGTGCCGTTGGGCACACGCACGATAGTGGGGTTGCCACGGCCTGCCCAAGCCTTGATAATGCCCTCGATGCCCTCGCACTCGGCACCGCTGGTACAATTTATACCCTGAATAGTGGGGTCAACCTCGTCAACTGCCTCACGGAGCACCTCCGCCGTCTCACGAAGAGTGTCGTGCTGAAGCTCTGTGAATATTCTTGAAAGTCTGTCGGAGAGGGGGTGAGTTTTGATGTGCTCCCAAAGCTCCTCACGGGTAAGATTAGTTCCCGCACGGCGATTGAACTCCGCCATATGATGAGGGCAGGCACAGCCCATACCTGGTCTGTTCATAAGCCTGAAGTCGTCGTCAAGCATAAGAGCAACTGGGTGGCAGGCGGCAAGCTTTCTCACAACGTCCTTGAAGTACTCTCTCCACTCGGGGTCGAGAGGGCAGGAGGTGAAGGTCTCCTCTCCCGTGTCAAGCATAGTGAGAGGAGTGTAGGTTATGGGGTTGTCAAGAACGTATCCGTGACCTATGGAGGACTGAATAAGAATACCCGAGGGCACTCCCATTTCGTCAAGTCTTTCCTTGAAGGCAAGATAGTCCTTTGTAATCTTCGTTACCTTGTCTATTGCAGGTTTACCCTCTGCGTGAAGCTTTACGTAGAAGAGAGGCGTGGATACACGGCTTTCCCAAAGGGAGCGGATATCCTCGCAAAGCTCGTCTATATGCTCCATATCCAGAGGAGTTATGGAATAAGCGTGAAGCATATTTCCTCCTTAAAAGTTCCAATCGTACTTGTTATATTCGGTTGTAATAAGGTCGATTGCGTGCTTGATGTCGGCGGTCTGCTCTGCGCCCTCGGGAATTTCACGCTCGATAGTGAAGTGACCCGCATACTTGTGCTCGTTGAGAAGAGAGATAAGACGGGGGAAATTAACTCTGCCGTCGCCTACTCTTGCTTCCTTACCGAGAGAGCGGCCTTGCGTGGGATAGAAGGCGTCCTTTACGTGAATTCCGCGTACGTAATCGCCGATTATCTCCATAGCGTCGCAGGGGTTAGCCTTGCCGTAGCAAACGAGGTTTGCAGGGTCAAGGTTGAGACCGATATTGTCCGTTCCGATATCCTCTATTGCACGGAGAAGGGTTGTGGGAGTCTCCTGACCCGTTTCAAAGTCAAAGTGAAGACCCAGCGTTTTGCACTTGTTGCAAAGAGTTTTCAGCGCCGTGATAGTGCCTGCATAGTTGGGGTCGTAGGGGTTTTCGGGCATAAAGCCTACGTGGGTGATAATGTCCTTTACGCCAAGCTTTGCCGCCCACTCGGCGCCCTGCAAAAGCTCGCCCAGACGGATTGCGCGGTACGTTGGGGGCACGAGACCGAGAGACTCCTGACCTTCGTAGAAATTCCAGTACGCCATATGAGACCATCCGCACCAGAGGGCAGAAATTTCTATATCGTATTTCTTACAAAGGTTTTTTACAATCTCCAGAGCTTCGTCCGTTCTGGCGTTAACGTCCCAGGAAGAAAGCTGAAGGCTTACCATGCCAAGCTCCTTCATCTGAACGAATTTTTTCTCAAGGTATACAGGGTCAAGTCTTGCGATAGTTCCTATTTTAATAGCCATAGTTAGTCTCCTTTAAAAATAGGGCTGTAAATTGCTTCACAGCCCTGCATAAATATTTTAGAGTGTTACTATCTGTCCGCCAAGGTCTGCAGACTGTGCCTCTGCCAGCGCGATGCGGATAGTGTCCATAGATGATTCGGGAGGATTGATAGTGTTCTCTCCGCCGTTTTCGATGAGATTGAAGAAATACTTGAACTCGGGATAGTGACCGCCAAGCTGAGGAATGGGCTCAAGCTCGATTTCGGAGAAGTCCTTTCTGTGTGCGTGGAAGCCAGTCTCGTCGAAGAGAACAGTTCCTTCCTCAAAGTCAGCTCTGAAGCCGTGACGGAAGCCGCCCTGATAGTTAACCCAGAGGTTTTCGGTGTGAACTGCATAGTTCTCGTCGTAGATGTAGTTGGTAGCGCAGGTGTCGTAGCCTGAGCCGGGGATAACAATCTTTCCGACTGTTGAAACTGCCTTGGGCATACCGTAGAGGTAGTTTACCATATCAACGTCGTGAATGTGCTGGTCAAAGAGAGCGCCGCCGCCCTTTTCACGACAGAGGTACCAGTCCTTAGAAGGTGTTCCGCCGTTACGGTAGAAGAAGCCGCCGATAGGAGCGCCGAGAGTACCCTTAACAAAGAAGTCCTTAAGGCGAACCCACTCACCCCAGAATCTGAGGCACTGACCGATCATAAGACGAACGTTGTTGCGCTTTGCAGCGTCGATCATAAGCTGACACTGGTTGAGAGAGATAGCCATAGGCTTCTCGCAAAGACAGTTGATACCCTTGTTGAGAACCTTGATAGCAATAGTGCTGTGCTCGTAGGTAGGAACTACTACGTGCACGAGGTCAAGCTCCTCGTTTGCAAGCATATCGTCAACGCTATAATAAAGATGATAGTTTGAGAAATTGTAATCTGCCTTCTCCATACCCTGAAGGTTGAGAGACGCTTCAACCTTACCGAAGGCGTGGGGGTCGATATCGCAAAGAGCCACAAGCTTGATGTTCTCGCCCTCTGCCATAAGCTGTTCAAGCTTTGTAAGATGACCTCTGCCCATACCGCCGAGGCCGACAAGTCCTATTTTTAACATAATTCTTACCACCTTATAAAAAATTATTTTTGTCAAACTATTGACATTTCGCTGATTTTAGGGTATACCTATTCTTAATAAAAGTAAAGTTACAAACCAACGGTTTTTATGGACAAATCAACGAATAAGGAGCTCAATATGTCGGAAATTAACAAATATGCGTCGCAAACCTATTACAGAATAGACAACATTGCAGATACCTCCGTGCCCTATCTTTTGAACTCCTGCGGTGAAATATATATTAAAAAACACTTTGAAACGAGGATGTCGAGAGGCAGGAGAGACTACTACCTGATGTATATTATCAGCGGCTCGATGGATGCCCGTGTGGGAGATGCTTCCTTTATTTTAGAGCGAGGAAACGTGCTTTGCATTTCTCCCAACACCCCATATTTTTACGCCCGTCGTGAGAATAGCGAGGAGCACGTAAGATACAGATTTCTTCATTTTACGGGAAGCAGAGCAGGGGAGACTCTCTCCTCCTTGTCCCTTCCCCTGAACACACCCGTGGAGGTGGAGGTGAAGGAGGAGGTCGTAGGGCTGTGGGACGAGCTTTTCAGGGTCTTTCGAGGTCAGGCAGGCAGGATAGACGCTCTCTCCGAGATAATGCTGACCTACATTCTGATGAAGGTGGGACAGAGCGCCGAGGCAGGCCGTGCGATAGAAAAAAAGCTGGACCAGTCAATAAAGTACATTCACACTCATCTGTCGGAAAATTTAAGCGTCGAGACCTTGGCAAATATGGAGTTTTTGAGTACCAGCCGATACCGTGAGGTATTCAGGAGCGCCACGGGTCATTCCCCCGTGGAATATATCACTCTCCTTCGCATCCGTCAGGCGTGCGAGCTTCTTGCGGAAAACGGGGCGACCATAGAGGACACCGCCGCGGCGGTGGGATATAGCGACCGCCTTTATTTCCAGAGAGTCTTTAAAAAGCATATGGGAATTACCCCCGGAAAATACGTGAAAAAGCTGAAAAACAGGTCGAAATAGAGCTCCGTGTTAAATTTGTGTTAAAATTGATAGCAAAAAACAGCCCTTTTGTTGACTCACGGCTATAAAATAAGGTAAAATATATAGTGGCTCCCTTTTGGGCGTCGCTATATTTTTTTGTAAAACATAAATGAATAATCATATAAAGGACGGATTTTACAACGATGAAATGGACATCACTTAACGACCTGAGAGAAGCTTATCTTTCTTTCTTCGAGTCGAAGGAGCACCTGCGACTTCCAAGCTTTTCTCTCGTACCGCAGAACGACAACTCACTTTTGCTTATCAACTCGGGTATGGCGCCTATGAAGCCCTATTTCAAGGGTACGGAAGCTCCTCCCCGTAAGAGAGTTACCACCTGCCAGAAGTGCATCAGAACGCCCGACCTTGAAAACGTAGGTAAGACGGCGCGCCACGGCACCTATTTCGAGATGCTGGGCAACTTCTCCTTCGGCGACTATTTTAAGCGCCAGGCTATCCCGTGGGCGTGGGAGTTTTTGACGGTTACTCTGGAGATACCTGCAGAGCTTCTTTGGCCATCTGTTTACGAGGAGGACGACGAAGCCTACGACATCTGGACCAAGGAAATAGGAGTGCCTGCCGAGAGGGTAGTGAAGATGGGCAAGGCGGACAACTTCTGGGAGCACGGAAGCGGACCCTGCGGACCCTGCTCCGAGATTTACTTTGACAGAGGAGAAAAGTACGGCTGCGGCTCTCCCGACTGTAAGCCCGGATGCGATTGCGACAGATATATGGAAATCTGGAACAACGTATTCACTCAGTTCGACAACGACGGCCACGGCAATTATACCGAGCTTTCACAGAAGAACATAGATACGGGTATGGGTCTTGAAAGACTTGCCTGCGTTATGCAGGGGGTTGACAATCTTTTCGAGGTTGACACCGTAAGAAAGATACTCGACACCGTTTGCGCATACTCGGGTAAGGAGTACGGCAAGGATTACTCAAACGACGTATCTATCAGAATTATCACCGACCACATCAGAAGCTCTACCTTTATGATAGGCGACGGAGTAATGCCTTCAAACGAGGGACGGGGCTACGTGCTCAGGCGTCTTATCAGACGCGCCGCACGCCACGGCAGACTTATCGGCATCAAGGGCGCATTCCTCAACAGACTTGCCGACGTGGTTATCGAATGTAACAAGACTGCCTATCCCGAGGTTTTGGAGAAGGCAGATTATATCAAGAAAATTCTTTCCATCGAGGAAGAAAGATTTGACGCAACCATAGATGCAGGACTTGCCATTCTTTCGGGCTATATTGCAGAGGCGAAGGAAAAGGGAGAGACCACTCTCTCGGGCGAGAGCGCCTTCAAGCTCTACGACACCTTCGGCTTCCCCATCGACCTTACCCGTGAGATTTGCGCCGAGGACTCTATCGCTATTGACGACGAAGCCTTTAACGCCCTGATGAACGAGCAGAAGACCCGTGCAAGAGCCAACCGCAAGGCAGGCGGCGGCTGGGACGACACTCAGGCGGCACTTATCGAAAACGTTGAAAAGACGGAATTCCTCGGCTACACCGAGGACGCCTGCGACGCTACCGTTATCGCACTTATTGTTGACGGCGAGAGGGTGGACTCTGCCTTTGAGGGCGACGCGGTTATCGTTCTTGACAAGACGGTGTTCTACGGCGAGGGCGGAGGTCAGGTAGGAGACGTAGGTACTCTTACCGTAGACGGCGCTGAAATAAAGGTAGTTGATACCAAGAAGCAGAACGGCGTATATCTCCACGAATGTACTCTTACTTCTCCCGTAAAGGCAGGGGATAAGGTGCACGCAGAAATAGATATCGAGAGACGCCGTGCAATCAAGCGCAATCACTCGGCGGCGCATATGCTTCAGGCGGCACTCCGAGAGGTTCTCGGAAGCCACGTAGAGCAGGCAGGCTCCTTCGTTGACGAGCACAGAGTAAGATTTGACTTTACCCACCTTGCGGCTATGACAAAGGAAGAGCTTGCACAGGTTGAGGCGATAGTAAACTCTCATACCCTCGGAGCAGAGGCTTGCTCTACTACCGTAACCGATATAAAGAGT
>JAZSLY010000179.1:0-2193 GCA_045535585.1 Eubacteriales bacterium | reverse complement strand
TCTCTTTCCTTACATTCCGCAATAGTGTACTTCGGCTCGTCATCGAGTCTGTAGTCAATAAAACTGAGCTCTAAGGTTTCGTTATAGTCCTTGATAGATGCAACGTCTTTGAAAACCTCTCTCAAGCCTTCCTCGAGGAACCATTTGTATGATTTCTTCTGGACTTCAATAAGGTTGGGCATTTCTAAGACTTCGTTGATCTTGGCAAAGCTTTTACGAACATTTTTGCCGAGCTTGACGTCCTTGACATTGACCATTGGCTTATCACTCCTTATATAAATTTACATTTTCCATAACATTTTTGCATAAAAACGCCGTGTCGTTTGCCTATTTTTAATGATTTTTGTTAAAACATCACAACAAACGGTTGATTTCGTTGAAAAAGTTCTAAATATTTTACAACGAATTTTGAAATGGGCGTCTTTTTAGCCATTATGATACATCTTACAATTTAACTCATTTTCGTCAAGATGTCAAGCATTGATTTTGGTAATTTATAAAATTTGTGAATAAGCACTTGTTTTTGGGGTTGACAAAACCGTTTTTAGGTATTTTTAACCATATAAGCTATTGACAGTATGTGCAAAAGGACGATATAATAAAACTGTGCAATAAAACTGACGAGAAAACTGTATTATTTTTAGAAAAACATCGGAAAGGATGATGACAATGAAACGTACAATCAGTATTTTAATGGCACTTGCAATGGTGCTGTGTATTTTTACAGGCTGCGGTGCGAGCAACCGAAAAGAATTCAATTCAAGCGCAGACATGGCAGTGACCGAAGGCTATAACGGCGGCTGGTACATTGCCGACGACATGGAATGGATCGAGGAAGAATGGGACGTTGAGGAAGATGTTGCTTATGAAGAAGCACCTATGATGCCCTCGGTTGATAAAAGCCCTAATACCTCACCCGATGCTGACTCGGTACCCGAGAGTGAAAGAAAGATCATAAAGAACAAGTCGATGGACGTGCAGACGACCGACATTAAGGCATTTACTGCCGAGCTTAAGAAGCAGGTAAGCGCCTTGGGCGGATATGTTGAAAACTCGTCGAACTATAAGTCGAGTGCAGATTTCACGTTAAGAATACCTGCCGAGAATTATGATGCTTTTTCGGAATTTGTGGGCAACCTTGGTACTGTTACGTTTGAAAACGAATATATTGACGACGTAACCGGCCAGTATATTGACGTTGAAGCAAGACTTACCGCTTTAAGGTCGGAGCAGGAAAGCTATCTGCGCCTGATGGAAAAGGCTGAAACTGTTGATGAGATCTTGCAGATTCAGAGCTATCTTTCTAACGTGAACTATCAGATAGAATCTTATACCGCACAGCTTAATTCGATGAAGTCGAAGATCTCTTACAGCACCATCAGAGTAAACGTTGTTGAGGTTGAGCGTGTAAAGCCCGTTACCGAAAAGCCCACTGTGTTTGAAAGAATTTCACAAAGACTTTCTGACAACCTTTATGATATAAGCGAGGACGCAAAGGACTTCTTCGTCGGATTCGTAAGCGGTCTCCCCTATATTGCGATATGGGCAGTTATTATAACTGTGTGCATAGTCGTTCTTAAGCTGATTTTCGGAAAGAACAAGAAAAAGAAGGTTAATCCCTCACCTGCCAAGGTTGAAAAGAACGAAGAAGCAGAAAAATAACATATAAACAAAGCCACGGTACCTTTAAGGTACTGTGGCTTTTTGTTATCCTGTAATTCCGTCAGAAAACAGCTTGTGAACACGCTCTCTCAGTTTTGAATAAGACGGTGTGGCAAGCAGGTTCCGGTCGTTGATTTCACCGGCAACCGACTGAGCAAGCTTTAAAACGTCGCTGTCGGCGGCAACGTCGGCAATTTTCAGTCTGGGCAGGCCGTGCTGTGCCGAGCCGAAGAAGTCGCCCGGACCGCGAAGCTCGAGGTCGGCTTCGGAAATCTTAAATCCGTCCGAGGTCGAAGAAAGAACACGCAGGCGCTGCTTGCTTGAATCGGAAACGTTGTCGGTGACGAGGATGCAATAGGACTGATACTCCCCTCTTCCTACTCTACCCCTTAACTGGTGAAGCTGGCTGAGGCCGAAACGGTCTGCGTCTTCGACAAGCATTACCGCAGCATTGGGTACGTCAACGCCAACCTCGATAACAGTGGTGGAAACCAGAACATCAAGTTCTCCGTAAGTCGGAGGCCAAGCGGT
>JAZSLY010000110.1:0-15562 GCA_045535585.1 Eubacteriales bacterium | reverse complement strand
AGGGCGCAGGAAAACGATGTTTGACCTTCGGTCAAATGATGTGATGCTCCACATCAATGATGTTCTCCTTCGGAGAAATGATGTTGCGCTTTGCGCAAATTAAGGAAGTTTAGCGGAAAATCCGCTAAACAGATTTAAATTTATACTATGTATGGAATTTCTACCCTTGCGCTTTTGCCCAATAGGGCGCAGGAAAAAAAGTGGGAGATTGCGCGATACTGACCCCGAAGGCGTACAAACGTACGACGAGAGGGGAAGTTCGTGCAAAGAAAAAACAAAAAAGTAAAAAAAGAAAGGCTTGATATTTCAAGCCTTTCTTCCTATAAATTGCGATATTTGAAAAGTTTAATCTTTGCAGATAAATATTTCTTCTCAAATATTCTTTTTTTGTTTTTTCGGTGTCACCGTTTTATCTAAGTCCGTGAATTAACTTAATTCGGAGAGATACAACCTCACCCTACTCTCAATAATCCTACAAGTCTCGTCCGCCGACTTGACTCCGTCAAAGTAGGCGCCCATCTCGGCGGTGATAATATCCACCACGGGATCGTTGTATCTTGCAAGTCTGGATGCCCCTTGCACCATAGCGTCAAGGGACTCCACGTCCTCCACGGTGTCACGGTAGAGCTCCTCTTCAGGCATAATCGGATAAACCGAGTCTATCATCTTGCCGTAGGTGACTCTTGGCATAACCACCATATCGTCAACCACAAAGTCCTCGTCGAATTCACCGTCGGTGTTCTCGTCCTCGGGCTTGGGGGTCAGAAGCTCAATTGCCTCTGCCTTCTTCTTCTCGTAAACGCTCTTTAAAACGGGAAAATTCCAGATATCGTTTTCCTGATACTCCTCTGAAACAAGAGACTTGATAAAGTCCCAAGCCTGCGTTTTGTAGTTGGATTTAGCACCGATAGCAAACTGTGCGTCGAACACAACCGTCATACCGTTGCCGTCGCTCACTACGGGGTAGCCCACGTAGGAAACCTCGTCGCCGAACTGCTCCTTCACGTAGCCTCTGCCCGTGAAGCCCGAAAGGTATATGGGATATAAAAGCTCCTCGTCGTTCTTAAATCTGTCCTGATAAATTTCCCAATCTATATTCTCCCAATAATCCTCGGGGAACTCCTTGGGGAAGCTCTTTGCAAATTCAAGGAAGCGTGCAAAGCTGCCGTCGGTAAAGTTACAGGTAGCGTTGTCGTAGTCGATAAAGTCCTCCAGCACAAGAGGGAAAAAGCTGTTCATTAAAGATGTTCTGTCAAAATCGCCGAAGAGCTTTGCATCGGGATACTGCCTTTGCAGGTCAAGAAGAGCTTGCCAATTAAAAGGCGTCATATCGCCCACGATGCTCTTCTTACCTACGATGCTTCTGGTGGAGAAGCTGATGGGCATACGGTAGAGCTTACCCTTTATTTCCGCAACGGAAAGAATATTGGGGAGAAAATCGTCCCTTGAGATATCCTCGTCATTTTCAAGCATTTCCCCTAAATCAAGGAAAAGATTCTTGGTGGCGTACTTTGCCACGTCGATGTTGTTGAGGTAAACAAGGTCGGGAATATCGCCTGCCAGAATATCACGGTCAAAATTGTCCGCACCCTCGTCGCCGTAGCCGTAGGCCTTGACGGAAATTCGGTAGTCGGCAGAGGATCTGTTATAGTTGATTATCATATCCTTCAGCTCTGTGGTGATGTAGTCGGTGGCAAGGGTGATAATATACTTTTCCACCAAGTCGCCGTCAGAGGCAGGAGTCATATGAAGAATGTGAGTGCCCTCGTAGTTTGAGTCGTACTCCATAAGATAAATTCCGTCGTCGTCCATAAACATTCCGCCTATTCTGTCGGAGTTTACGTCGGAGTTGAGCCAGTTCATAAAGGGCGAAATCTCTCCCGTCTTTAAATCCACGCGGGAAAGGTCGGTGGAGTCGTTGACGTAAACGTTGCCGTCAGCACCGAGGAAAACGTTGCCGTTCTGATTGTCAAGAGACACAAGTACTCGGGTCTCGCCCGTAGCTCTGTCGTATTCCTTAACGTCAACGGTGGGCACTTCCTTGTCCCAATCCCATTCGATTGAACGGAAATTGCCGTTGGGGAGAGGATAAATTTCGTTATATGAATACTCCTCGAATGCACTGGTCTGTACTAATTTTTCATTTTCGTCAACGTAGATTACACGGGCAGGAGTAATAAGACCCAAAAGACCGTCGTCGGTGCAGAACACACGGTTTATGTAGGTCATATTTTCTTCTTCCGCCTTTTTATCGGTTATCTGGGCGAAGATGCCGTCGGTTCTTATCTCGTCAATAAGTGCGCCCGTGGCGTCATACCTTGAAAGAATGGAATAGCTTTCATATCCCCACTCGCCCGTGACCTCGTCAACGGGGTAGTTGTGAGAGTAGACAATGTCAACGAACATTCCACCCTTACCGTCGGGGTATATATTGTTCATATAGTTGGAGGTGCTCTCACGGGTCACCTCGTCCCATTCGTATTCGCTCTTAAAGGTGAATATCTCCTTTATTTCGCCAAAATTTCTGTCGGAAACCGAAACCACCTCTAACCACTCGCTTGTCTCCTCCCCGAATTCATTGGTGGACTTGACCTCCTTGGAGCCACGGAGGAATACGCTGTCTGACGAGAGCACCACGTTATAAAACTGCGTGCCTTCGGGGAGGTTTATCTTCCGTGAGAGGTAGGAATTTTCAAGGACTACCTTTTCGGGTCCCTTTGACTTTTTCGTGCCCGAGCAGGAGGCAAGGGCGAAAAGTGCGGTGAGCGCCAAAAGCAAGGCAATAATTTTTTTCATCTTCTGTTCCTTCTTTCTATTATCAAGATTATGAGGTTAATTATAAACACTACGGTAAGTAAAAGGCTGACGGCAAGAATAAGGGCAAGGGTGTCCTCTGCTCCTCTTGCCTCGTTCTCCCAATAGGGCAGGACGATGCCGTCTTTAATATAGGAACGGGTTGGGAAGGAGGTCAGAAGAGAGAAGATTTTCGGTATATCAAATCTCTCCACTGCATCCACTACGACCCCGTCCTCGCACGCCTTTTCCACCACACCCTTGGCGTAGCCCGAAACCGAGTTCTGCATCATCACCTCGTAGTAGTCGAAGCCTTCGTTTGAGGGTAAAACCGTCTTTGCAATATTGTTTGGAATGTAAATCAAGGGTGCGTCCTCAAGGGCAAGGGTCTTTGCCTTTGACTCTTCATACTCCACCACACCTGCCACGTAGCAGGTCTCACCGCCGAGGGTAAGCTTCATTCCCTCGCAGTTGGCAGAGCCGTAAAGAGCGAAGGCAAGTCGTCTGTCGATGACCACTCGGTCGGGATTGAGGTCGGTGTCGGAATAGTACCAGCCGTCAAGAAAGTTAAGACGGTGGAAGAGGAAGAAGTCCCCGTCGGTGACTATCGCCTGACATTGAACGCTCCGCCCGTCCTCACCCGTAACGCCGATTTCGGCAAAGTAGGAGGAGGCGTCGCACCAGAGGCGTGAGTCTCCGTCTGTATCCCCCACGCTACCCTCGTCGAGAGCGAAGCGAATATTGCTGATATGGGCGGGGGAAAAGCCCCCCTCCCTGAATACTCTGATTATGGTATAGTCGCGCCCGAAGCTGACGTGTGGCGTCACCCTTTCACGATAGGCGAAAAACGCAACAACGGAAAGGAGAGCGCACAAGAGAGAGACGGAGCAGATAATAATTCTTTTCATACTAATCACTAAGCCTTACGTAGTCCCCTTCCTCAAAGGGCTTGGTGGAGGAAACTATCATATATTCGTAGAGCCATTCGGCATCGGTGGAGATAGCAACGTTTTTGTCGTCGCTTGCCACTACCTTTACGTCAAGGCGTGTTGCCACGTAGCGATTGCCGAGGGGCGTGGACTTGGTGGTGGTAATATAGATGAACTTGCCCTCCGAGTCCTCGTGGAGAGCGCTTTTCGGAATGACGGAGGAGTAGCCCGTGCTTCTCTCGCCTACCAGCAGAGAAAGGCTCTGTCCCGTCTCTACGTCACCGAAAATATTAAAGGTAAGGGTCTTGGTCTTGCCGTCGGAGTTTGCGCTTATCTTATCGAGGGTAGCGGTAAGCTTCTGTCCCCAATAGGTGTCCGAAACGGTGGCGCTGTCCCCTACGTTCAACCTCTGCGCTTCGGCGTTGGTTACGTTAAAGGAAACGGTATATCCGCTCTGCTCGACCTCTATCACAACGGCAGCGGCGCCGTCGGTAACGAACTCACCCGGTCTGAACTTCACCTCGGACACAACGCCGGGATACTTTGCCACAAGCTCGTAGCTTTCGTCGCCCCCGCCCTGCATACCTGCAAGCGCCGCTCTCTTCTCCTGAATTTCACGGTAGCGCTTTGCCATATCGTAGTCGTCCAGCGCCTTTTGTCTTGCATCGCTTTCCTTCTTCGCTTCAAAGCTCATTTCCATCTGTTCAAGACTGCGTTGTTCGGACTTGATAGATGCGTCCAGAGTATCCATATTTTTAAGGTCGGCAAGGGCTTCGTTTGCCTCGGTCTTTTCTTCGTTAAGCTCGGCAAGTCTTGCCTTTGCCCCCTTGAGCGCCTCGGCGGTCTCACGGCTGATGCTCTCTACCGCTTCGGTGAGAGCCTCGGTTTTCTTTTCAACCTCGTCCTTTGCCCACTCCACCTCGGCAAGCCTTAATTCAAGGGAATAGTCAAGCTCGGTATACTTACTGTTATTCTTCTTGGCGGTGGAAAGTGCGCTTCTGGCAGAGCTTATTCTGCCGTCCATAGTCTTTATTTCGGCTCTCTTTGAGGCGAGAGTTCTTTCAACGTAGGTAATTCCGTTCTGCGTGCCCTTGATAGTGTCCTCGTCCTTGTTGGCGTCGTAGGCTGCCTTTGCGGTGTCACGGGCTGAGGTTGCGGTGGCAAGCGCCGTGTTGGCTTCGTTGTGAGCAGTAAGCGCTCTGTCAATAGCCTCGGTGTTGCCTCCTGCAAGCGCCGTGTCGTAGGCGCTCTGTGCGCTTGCCTGCGCCTTTTCGGCGGCGGTGAATTCGGCGTTTGCCCTCTCTAACGCCTCCACTATGTCAAGGAGATGCTGGTGGTCCTCCTGAAAATATTTCAGCTCGGTTTCAAGGGCGGTTCTCTGTGCGCGAAGGGAATCCACCGTTTCCTGAAGGCTTTCGGTGTCAACGATGGAAAGACCCGCCATTGCCTCCTCTGCTTCTTTCTTGCCTTCCTCTGCAAGAGCAAGTGCCTTCTTTGCCTCATTGAGCGCCTCTCTTGCCTTAACTATTTCAGGAAGGTCGGAGTTCTCCCCAATAGCGTCTATCTCTTCGGTGAGGGCTTCTACCAGCGCTTCGGCGCTCTTGTAGTCTTCTTCAAGAGTCTCTGCTCTTTTCTTCACCTCTGCCACGTACTCGTCGGTGTACTTTGCCCTCTCGTCAAGGAGCACCTGCAAATCCTCACGGGCGTTCTTTAATTGAAGCTCGTCCTGAGAATAGTCGGGCTCGGTTTTGGTAAGAAGCTCACGGTTATAGGCTTCCTCCAAGGTCTCTATTTCTTTTTTCAGGCTCTCGGCTTCGTCCGAGCCCTTGCCTGAAAGGGTCATCAGGGGCGTGCCTGCCTCAACGATAGAGCCACGGCTGACGAACACGTTCTCAACCGTTCGGTTACCCGAGACAGAATGGGTATAGGTCATATTTGCCTCAACCACACCCGAGCCTCTCACTCCCGTCTTTATCTCGCCGTACTCTGTGTACTTACCGCTGACCTCGGGGAGAGACCAGTTCATTATGGTGTTGGAAAAGAAGGTGAGAGCGAGCATTATTGCAAGAAAAACGATTGCAATATTCTTTATTATATCCTTTTTAGTTCTGAATTTCGTCATTCTATTATCCTTTCACACTGCCTTGATATGAGATACCCTCCACCAGACTTTCCTCTCCGTGAAGGAAGAGAAGTATGGGAGGTAGCATATAGACGGTTGCCACCGCAAAGGCGACACCCACCTCGCCCGTGTTTATCTGGGAGAGGAAAACCGAAAGCGGTTGCATATCGGGGTTTTCAAGGAGCACCAAAACCTGCTCCACCATATTCCAGTTATCTATAAAGGTGAGGATAGCCACCGAATAAAGCGCGTTTTTGCACATCGGCAGGCATATTTTCCTGAACACCGTAAATTCCCCTGCCCCGTCGATGCGTGCCGCTTCAAGTGCGGCAGAGGGCACACGGCGCATACTCTTGGTGAGTATGAACACCGAAAGAGGAGTGAAGATACCGGGGAGAATTATCGCAAGCCTCGTGTTGAGAATACCAAGATATTCCGACACGAGAAAGTTTGGTACGAGGGTTACCTGATAGGGCATCAGCATCAGCACGATGTAGGAAAAGAAGATTATATTCTTCACCCTTCCCCTGCTTCTGAAAAAGCCGTAGGCGGCAAGAGAGGAGAAAACAAGCTGAAGGAGCACTATCGGCAGGGTAAGAATTACCGAGTTCCAGAATTTTAAAAGGTAGTCGGGGCTCTGAAAAAGCACGGTAAAGTATTGCTTGAAGGAGACCATATCGGGTATGAGCCTGAGGGACACCGTCTCGGACATATAGGAGGAGCCTCCCGCCACGTTGCCGAGAACTGCGCCGTAGTGGCTTGTCAGCTCGGTCTCCGACATAAAGGAGTTGGTAAAGGTGAGGAGAGTGGGCGACACGAAGAGGACGGCAAAGAGAAGCGCCCATATGAAAAAGAGTGTCAGCCTGACCCGTCGCATTACTCTTGCGCGGGAAATGGTGCTATGGCGTAATTTTTTCATTCTTCCACATCCTTTCCGAATCTGTCCTCAAGAAAGAATATGACGCCTATAATGGCGATTATCACTACCGCCATAACTATTGCCGCGGCAGACAGCTTGGGGTAGTCTAAATTCTTAAAGGTGTTATTCATAAAATGCTGTAAAAAATAAAGGGTCTCATATGGCCACTGACCCGTCAGAAGATATACCTCACGGAATATCTTGAAGGAGTTGATAAGCGATAGGAGCAAAACGAAGAACAGCGATGGGGATATGTAACGGAGCTTTATAGTGAAAAACTGTTTTATTGCCCCAGCCCCGTCTATCTCTGCCGCCTCAAGCTGTACCTTGGGGATATTGGAGAGCGCCGCCATAAAAAGTATCATATTATAGCCGAGGTTTTTCCAGAAGAAGAGGAGCGCCACAACTATTTGGCTGTACTCGGATTTCAGCCAGTCCACAGGCTCAAGCCCAAGGAGTGACACGAAGGAATTAAAGGAGCCGTTGAAGCTGAACATTACCTGCCATATGAGGATAATGGACGCCGTGGGCACCATCATAGGACTTAAAAAGCAGGTTCTGAATTTACTCTTGCCCGGGATTTTGGCGTCCAGAATGATAGCAAGCAAAAGGGACAGCAGCACCGCCAGCAAAACCGTAGTCGCCGAAAAGGTAAGGGTGTTCAGTGAGGCAATTTTAAACGCCGAATTCTTGAATAGGGCTATAAAATTATCCAGTCCCACGAAGCTTTTGTTTGCCACGTTGTCGATAAGTGAGTAGTATATTATCAGCCCGAAGGGTATGACGTAAAAGAGAAGCACACCCGCAAGGCTTGGCAGTACGTATAACCAGGAGACTATCTTCTCCCGTCTTTTCATTTTAGAGTGTTTTTTCGTTTTACTCCCCTCCCATCTTTTTTGTTTTTGACTTGAAAAATAAAAAAAAGTTCCATGTTTTTTGTATATTTTTAATCTTATTTTATTATACTATCTTTCTATATAAAAATCAATACTTAATAGCAAAGGGAGCCGAGAAAAGCAAATGCTCTTCACGGCTCCCTTCGGGATAGAGAAAATGTATGTGATTTAGCTTAAATTATAGCTCAAAAAGCTTACGTGGGAAGTTGGTGAGGTTTTCACAGCCGACCTTCGTTATACGCACCACGTCCTCTATTCTGATGCCTCTCTTCGTCTCGTGAGAGCCGAGGAAGATATCCGAGCAGAAGGTCATATTTTCTTCAAGGAGATAGTCGGAGGAGGTTTCTACCCAGGGGGCTTCACCCTCCATCAAGCCGTTGCCGTGGAAGGGACCGTAAAGGTAATGGTCACCGTAGCCAAGCTCCTTCACCTTTTCCAAGTGGAACTTTGCAACGTCACAGGCAGGTACGCCTGCCTTGGTCATTTCAAGCACAGAGCGCTGTACCTCGTAGCCTGCCTCGATAAGAGCTCTTTGGGCGTCAGTCGCCTTGCCGAACACTACGGGGCGTCCGATTGAGGAAGCGTAGCCCTCGTATCTTGCGCCTATCTGGAGGAAGGTAAGGTCGCCCTTTTCGATAGCCTTGTTTCTCGGACGGCTGATGGCCTGATCCGAGCCGTCGCCCGTCAGCACCCAAAGAGGATAGCTTTCCCTCTCTGCGCCAAGCTCGTGCATCTTGCCGAGGGCAAGTCCGACAACCTGCGTTTCGGTCATACCGACGTGGATGTTTTCGATAACGTATTCCATAGTTGCTCTCGTTATCTCGGCAGCACGTCTCATGCAGGCAAGCTCGTTTTCGGTCTTATACATACGAATGGAGGCAACTACGTGGTCGGCTTTTTCAAGAATAACGTCGCCGTAGGGCGCAAGAGCGGACATGAGGTCGTTATATATGCCGACGGTGAGAAGCGGAAGCCCTGCCACGCCGAACTTTTTAATAGGCTCGTCACCCATTTTGTCCTTGAATACAGAGGTGAAGGTGTCAAGCACCTTGCCGGGATACTCGGGCTCGGAGGACTCTCTGAACGCCTTTACAAGTCTGATATCGGGAATTCTGGAACGGTCTGCGGCGTAGGTGTAGCTCTCAGGACCGATAAGGAGAACGGCGTCACCCTCTTTGGGAATGATTACGCCAGCCGTCTCAAAGGAGGGCCAATAGTCGCTGAAATAGCGAACGAATTGAGGCTCTGCCTCGTTTCCGTAGCAAAGGAGCATATCATAGCCCGTCTCTGCCATCTTCTTTTGTACCTTGACTACTCTTTCCTTAAATTCACTGTCGGGAATTCTTATATTATTCATTATTTTATTCCTCCGTTATCTATAAAATCAGCAGGGTTGGAGATGAGAAGAAGCTCTATATCCTCCCTCAACACGCCCTCGTCCTCAAGCATTGGAACGATATTCCTCAAAACGTGGTCATAGCCCCAGCCGCCGTAGGTTCTCAGGCAGGTCTTAAGGCAGACGTCACAGCTTAACAGAAGCTGTTTCTTGTAGCCTTTGTCTATAAGCTTCTTTATGAGAGAAACACGGTCGGTATCGTGCACGAAAAGTCCGTAGCCGTCACGTCTTACCTCGCGGTCTACGTAATATTCCTTACCGAAATTGTCGAACTCTATGTAGACGCCCATTTTAAGTAGGCGTGCGATATATTCCTCGTTATTCTCCACGTCTACGTGGGAAATGGCTATTTTATTCGGTGCAACGCCTGCATTAAGCAGAATTTCCGCCGCCTCGATGCCGTTGGTGGTCCAAGGGTTGATGTGGACGAGAATTGAGGTGGAGGTCTCCAGCGACGCCGTTGCCGCCGCGCGCAGAACGCGCCTTTCCTCCTCGTTGAATACCTCGCTTATTCCAATCTCACCGATGATGCCCGCCTTGATGCCCGTGTCGCCGACGCCCTCTCTTATTTCCTTTATCATGCCGTCGGCAATCTCACGCTCGGTCTGATTTTTCATTTCCTCGGGATGAGTGGAGCATACGTAATAGCCCGTGCCCATCACAACGTTAAGCCCCGTTTCCTCGGAAATTCTTTTCAGCCTTTCGGGATTTCTGCCGATTCCCGGCATAGTGGCGTCAACCACCGTTCTTCCGCCAAGATTTTTAAAGCGCAAAAGCTCCTTTTTCTGTGTCACGTAGTCCCACATACTCAAATTATCGCGCAGAGCGTACGGGTCACGGTCAAGAATACCCAGCTTGTCCATAGCAACGGGCTCTGTGGCAGGGTTATCCACCCCCTCAACCTCGTGCTCCTCGAAGAAAGCGGTCAGCTCTATGAAAATATGCTCATGGGGTGTGATTATCCCCAAGTCCTTTTTATCTACTATTCCTGTAACTGTCTGTACTGACATAAAAAATTACCCCCTTTTCTCCATTATACAACAGAAAAAAGGGGGTGTCATTAGAAAAAACGGGCTATTTATTGGTTGTTTCGGTATTCGTTTGGGGTCTTTCCCGTTATTTTTTTAAAGACCTTATAGAAAGCCTTCATATCGCAATAGCCTACGGTGTCGCAGATATCCTTTATGGGCTTTTTTGTGGTAAGGAGCATACGGCAGGCTTCGTCAATTCGGAGCTTCTGCTGGAAGGAGGTAATAGACTCGCCCGTTGCCTTCTTGAAGAGCTTCCTGAAATAGTCGGTGTCAAAAAACACCTTTGACGCCACGTCATCAACGTAAAGCTTCATATTGTAGTTTTCCTCGATATACTTTATCGCCTGCTTTACGACGTCCTTCTTCTCTTTCGTCAGGTCTACCGAGCCCTCGTTTTCCACGTCCCTGAATATGCGTATGATAAGCTCAATGACGTAGGCGCGTATCAGCTGGATATAGCCCTTCTCCTTGCCCTTGAATTCCTGATAGGTGCGCGAGAAAAGCTCTCCGTAGCCACCGAAGCCGTTGCCTTTTATGTGCATATCGGGAAAGAAGGTGTCCTCCGACGGAAAAAGTGAAAAGAAAAGAAAGCTGTTTTTCAGCGCTCCGAAGTCGCTCATATCAATGACCGACGAGTCAAAAAAGTCGGGGGAAAACATCAGGTCGTAAGCCACGAAGGGCTCCTTGGAGGATGAGTCGGGGGTGAACTTGTGGTCGGTATTACTGTTTATCAGCGCCACGTCTCCGCTTTCAATTTTGTATTCCTTGCCCCCCACCGTGTGTATGGCGCTTCCCGAGAGAATATACACTACCTCGATGAACTGGTGGCGGTGCATAATTCCCACGTACTCGGGAAACTCGGTGGAGAGCTGGATATATACCTTTTCGTTACCCTGAAAAAAGCTGTTGTTGTCGAAAAACGCAACGTCTTTCATTTTCTTCTCCTTGTTACTTTGCTTCTATTCTTACAAATCTCTTGGTTTTAGCCCTCATCTTATCCATATTGGGCTTTATGGGGTTGCCGATATTAGTGGTAGTTTGAATGGTGTAGGGAGCACAGTATTCAAGGTGCGTGTCACAGATTGCTTCCTTGTAGTTTTTAAGCTCGGGGGTAAGGTCGGCAGGATAGGTCATATTGGCAAGACTGGCAAGCTCTACGCACACCGATTTTCCAACGTCGCTTTCCATCATACCGCCAACCCAGCACGGAATTCCGTTTTCCTCACACATTCTGTTTATTTCAAGGGAGTTACCAAGTCCGCCGACTCTGGCAGGCTTGATATTGATATACTTGCAGGAGCCAAGCTCTATTGCCTGTCTGCAGGAGAGAGGGCTGTCAATGCTTTCGTCAAGACAAATGGGGGTGTCGATACTCTTTTGAAGAATGGAGTGACCAACGAGGTCGCCTACCGCAAAGGGCTGTTCTATCATTGCAAGGTTGTATTTATCCATCTTCTTGAACATATCCACGGCGTCACGACCGTACGCCGAGTTACAGTCGATGTGCACGGTGATATCGGGGAATACACGGCGCACCTCTGCCACCATATCAATATCCCAGCCCGGCGCCGCCTTCAGCTTTATACGGGGCGCACCTGCGTCAACGCAAGCGCCTATCTCGGCGATAAGCTCGTCGTAGCTGTCGCAGATGCCGATGCCTGCGCCCTCCAGCACGGTGGGGTTACCCTTGACTCCGAAAAGCTCGTGAAGAGTAGTGCCCTTCACCGCCGCCTGCAAGTTCCACCAGGCGATTTCCAGGGACGCCTTGGCAAAGGGGTTTCCCTTATAGGAGGACATTGCCGCATTTACCGCCTTATAGTCGGGCATTTCCTTTCCTACTATTGCAGGGGCGAGAAACCTCGTTACTATTTCAAACGCACCCTCTCCCCACTCACTGCAATAGGTGGGGGCAGGAAGGGGACTTGCCTCTCCAAAGCCCTCGTGGTTGCCCGAAAGCATTCTGACCATAACCACGCAGTTGCCGTCGTCACTGCCGTAGGCAGTTCTCCAGGGGCTGATAAACTCGTTTTCCACAAGGGAAACTTCAATAGCGTCAATAAACATAATATTTATCCTCTCTTTTAATCTATTCTTGCTTTTACCTCGCCATCGGCATACTCTATTCTGTCGCCACGGCTTTTCAGGGAGTCTACGTAATCAAGATATTCCTCTTTTGATTTGAAGGTGGGCACGAACTCGCTTAATATCTTCTTTGAACGCTCTGCACCGTCCTCGAGAAGAAGGGCAAGCATTACTATCTGCCACTTGGCGCTTTTCACGCAGGCTGTATAGGGGTCGTCAATGTAGTAATCGTTGCCGTGAGACGTGCCTACAGCACCCGGAATATACGGATGAACCGCGGGCATTATCATAGAAAGGTCGCCCATATCCGTACTGCCCGTATTGATGACCTCGTCCACGTGGAAATTCAGCTCGGGGATTGCAATATCCGCCGCCTCCTTCAAGGTGTCTATCATATTTCTGTCGTTTACGAGGGGGGAATAGCCGGGCATATCGCAGATATCCACGTTAGTGCCAAGTGAAAGCGCCGCACCTACGAGAGCACGGTTGATTTTAGAGCTTGCACTCTTTATAGCGTCAAAGGTTCTGCCTCTGACGTAGCTTTCTATCCTTGCCGTTTCGGGAATGGCGTTAACCGCGTCACCGCCGTGGGTGATTATTGGGTGGAAGCGAATGAGGTCCTGCTCCCTGAAGGTCTCACGAAGGGCGTTTGCCGAGTTCAGCCCCTGACTTGCCGCATAGAGTGCGTTTCTTCCGTTCCAGGGGCTTCCGCCTGCGTGGGAGGCGGTGCCCTTGTAGGTAACGTTCTTGGTAATAAAGCCTACCGAGCCCTGCCTTACCATACAAGTATTGTTGGTATGTACCATAAAGGCAATATCAACGCCGTCAAAATATCCTCTTGAAAGGAACTCCGTCTTGCCACCGTAGTAGCTGATAAGCCCCTTTTCTATGAGAGTGTTTCGGTATTCTATTTCGATAAGCTCCTCGGCAGGCACTGCACAAAGTCTTATTCTTCCCGAGAGCCCGTCGAGCGCGCCCTCTTCCTTCAGGGCGGCGGCAATGCCGAGGAGTGCGGCGCACTGTGCGTGATGTCCGCAGGCGTGCACGAAGCCCGTGGCTTTGTCGGCTTCCTTATGGGTGGGGCAAATGAGGGAGTCCATTTCGCCGAGAATCATTACTTCGGGTCCCTCTCTGCCCGTGTCTATAACGGTGTAGAAGCCCGGGATATCCTCGGCTTTCGTCAGGGTGTATCCGAGGGAGGAGAATTTTTCCTCAAGATACGCCGAGGTCATCTTCTCACGGTAGCCCGTTTCGGGGTGCGCCCATATGTATCTTTCGGCGTTCAAAATAAGGTCACGGTGTTTCTCTACCGCTTCAAGAAGCTTTGTTTTTTCCATTTTTACATCTCCTCATACATATCGGCAAGCCTTTTTGCCGAGTCATACAGACACTTGACGCCGTCGAAAACATTCTCCGCCGTGTACGCCTTAAGGTAGGCGTCGGCTTCAAGGGTAAAGTAGCCCTTGTAGTCTATTTCCTTCAGCGCACGGACTATCTCGGTGAAATCTATATCCATTGAAAAAGGAATCTGGTGACGGTCGTGTCTCTTATCGTTGTCGTGTATATGAAGCGCCGTAAGTCTACTTCCAAGCGCCCTTATCATCTCAACCGCCGACGTACCCGTGCCCAGCATCTCTGCGTGGCCGATGTCAAGGCAGGCGGTGAGATACTCGTCGCCTACTGCGTCAAGGTGAGAAACGAAGCTTTCGGGAGACGAGCAGGCGGCAGGGCGCATCATATCAAGTGTGTTGTCCCAGTTGAACATATTCTCGGTTGCAATCTTCACCCCGTACTCCTTGGCGAAGGGCAGAAGCTCCATATATATCTCTGCATTACCCTCGGGAGACAAATCGTTGTGGGGGTGAATTATACATATCTTACCCCCTGCCACCGCCGTACATTCGATAGCGCGCTTATAAAAGGAGCGAATCTCGGGGCACTTGGTGGGAAAGGGTGCGTGGGACTGATTACATTCTATTCCGCAATCGTCGGCTACCTTTTTCAGTCTCTTTGCAAATTTTAAATAATCGTCACTCGCTAACGGGTGGTCGTTATCAAAAAGAGTGTTATTCGTCCAGTCGTATTTGCACATAGAAAACATAGAAAAGTCCCAGGCGTCAAAACCTGCCTTGGCATAGTATTCTATTGCCTTTTCCTCGCCGACAAGTCTTGCCGCCGAGGCGATTTCGGTTGAAATTTTCATTTTAGTCTCCTTTTAATCCGTAATATACTCTGTAAGGCTATTATATAATATCAATTTCCCGTTTGCAATAGTTTTACAAAATTATCCCTTGATTTTTTTCTCTTATGGGGGTATAATAATGTGAAAACAAAAGTGAAAGGAAGATGAAAAAATGAGTGAAAGTTGTAATCACGATTGTTCGAGCTGTGCCTCAAAGGGCAACTGCTCGTCGGAAATAGTAAAAGAAGCGCTCAATCCTCACAGCTCCGTCGGGAAGGTTTACGGAATTGTCAGCGGTAAGGGCGGCGTGGGTAAATCCCTTGTAACCTCCCTTATGGCAACCTCTATGATGAGAAGAGAAGCGAGAGTGGCAATTATAGACGCAGACGTGACGGGTCCCTCTATTCCCAAGATGTTCGGCGTAAAGAGCCAAATCGAGTCCACCGCCGAGGGACTTATCCCTGCGGAAAGCAAAATGGGTATCCAGATGACCTCGGTAAACCTTATGCTTGAAAACGAGACCGACCCTGTTGTATGGAGAGGTCCGATAATCGCAGGTATGGTAAAGCAATTCTGGACGGACTTCATCTGGAGTGACGTGGACTATATGTTCATAGATATGCCTCCCGGAACGGGTGACGTGCCCCTGACGGTGTTCCAGAGCATTCCCCTTGACGGAATTATCATCGTTACCTCCCCTCAGGAGCTTGTTTCGATGATAGTTGCAAAGGCGGTTAAAATGGCGAAGCTGATGAACGTGCCCATCGTGGGACTGGTAGAGAATATGAGCTATTTCAAGTGCCCCGATTGCGGCAAGGAGCTTCAGGTCTTTGGCGAAAGCAAGGCGGAGGAAATTGCCAAGGCCGAGGGCATCGACACCGTTGCCCGTATCCCCATCGACCCCGCACTTGCAAACCTTGCAGACAAGGGCGCAATAGAACTCTTCGAGGGCGATTGGCTGGAAAATATAGCAGATAAAATATAATGAGCAAAAGGTAGAAAGGAAATTTCCTTTCTACCTTTTTTAGTGCTGAATGCAAAATGCAAAATGCAAAATTAAGGTAGTTTAGCTGTAAAATCAGCACATAGGTAAGTAATTTGTTTCAGCAGATAGGTAAGCCAGTGGTAAGTGCAGGTAAGCCAAAACGAAAAAACGATGCTATATATAAATTATAGTTAATCAAGAGGAGAAAAGCAATAGGAATTGATGTC
>JAZSLY010000050.1:0-2745 GCA_045535585.1 Eubacteriales bacterium | reverse complement strand
CCCACTATGCAGAGCTTAAAGCCTACGCTCTCGATACTCCCCGTGTAAAGAACGGCGCTTGTGAGTTCGACGTGGAGACTCTGCGTCCTACCTACCGACTTATTATCGGCGCGCCCGGTCGCTCCAACGCCTTCCTCATTTCCGAGAAATTGGGACTCAGCCCCGACATCATTTCCCGTGCCAAGTCAAGCGTTGACAGCGGTAACAAGGAATTTGAAAACGTGGTTGAAAAATTAGAGGAGGCAAGGCTGGAGGCGGAAAAGTCAAGGGCAGACGCAAAGCGAATGAAGGCGGAATTGCAGGAGAAGATAGACACCGCCACCTCCGAGCGTGAAAAGCTTCTTGAAAGCGCCAGAAACGAGCTTGAAAGGGCAAGGGCAGAGGCGACGAGAATGCTTCAAAGCGCCCGTACCTCCAGCGATTACGTCTTTCAGGAGCTTGACAGGCTGAAAAAGGAAAAGGACAAGGCGAGCTTCAGGGAAGAATATGAAAAGTCAAGAGACGAGCTTCGTGCAAAGCTGAAGCTTGGTGAGAAGGACGCCGATATATCCATTGATATCGAAGAGGAAGATGCAGAGCTTCCCCGTGACCTCGTGGTCGGCGACGTGGTGCTTATTACCTCCGTCGGCAAGGAGGGTGTGGTGGAAAGAGTGCAGGGCGATACCATTACCGTCAAGACCGACAAGCTCTCTATGAAGGTCAAGAAAAACTCCCTGCGCCTTATGACCGACCTTAAAAAGCTCAGCAAGAAGAAAAAGGAAAAGAGCGCTACCTGGTCACCCCGTTCCAGCGTAAATTCCGAAATAGATTTGAGAGGAATGACGGGCGACGACGCCTGGTTTATGGTGGACAAGTACCTTGACGAAGCGTCAAGAGCAGGACTTATCAGCGTGCGTCTCATTCACGGAAAGGGCACTGGCGCTTTGCGCGCGGCGCTCTGGCGATATCTGAAATCCGACAAGCGTGTCGCAAGCTACAAGGTCGGCGCTTACGGCGAGGGCGACTTTGGCGTCACGGTTGTAGAACTTAAATAAAGGAGTGTTTTATATGTTGAAAAGAAAATTGGTTTTTGCACTTGTGATTTTTGCAGCCATGACCTTCACCGTGGCTTGTGCTCCCAAGGTGGAAGAGGAGGATATTCCCACACCGCCTGCCGTAGAGAAGGAAAACGAAACGACTCCCACTATCCCCGAGTCCTCGGGAAATCCCTATATAGACGAAAACGGCAACGAGGCGATTAAGGACGACACTCCCACCGCTCCCGTTACCCCCGACGGTGAGGAGCATTTCTTCGCCGAGGAAATTTCCGAATATGAGACCTACGACATTGGATTTATTTCTGCTTCTATGGAGGGAATGAGCATAAACGACGTGGTACTCGCCTGGGGCGAGCCCGATATGATTCAGGCGTCCACCTACGCCTATTTCACCGACTTGCGTGACCTCGTTATCCATTTCGATGCGGTGACGGGAAAGATTACAAAGGTTGAAGAAAGATAGTAACAAAGGGGGATGTAAAAACTCTGTTGAGTTTTTACAGCCCCTGACTTATAGGAGATAGGAAAAAATGCTTCAGAATGGGCAAACCGACGCTCGTCGCCGTACAAATGTACGGCAGTAGCGAGGTTTGTTCATAGTCAAAAACAAATATATTTTTTGTAAAAACTCATTTTTGAGTTTTTACCTTAAAAGTTATAATAGAAAATTTCTAAAAAGCATAAAAAATCATTACTATTTTGTTTTTGACGGTCTGGACATTTTTTACATCTCCTATTAGATTTCAAGCTCGGCTATAACAGGCAAATGGTCGGAAATTACCCTGTCGGGTGTTTCCGCCTTCAATACCTTAACGTCACGGCTGACGAATATGTAGTCGATTTTTTCATATGGGTCAATGGAGGGGAAGGAGTTTGGACCGCCCTCGCCGTAGACTTCATTCAGCACTTCGTACACGGGTGCAAGTATCTCGTTGTCGGGCATCATGTTAAGGTCGCCCATAAATACGATGGGGGTATCAACCTTTTTGATTTCCTCAAGCAAAGTTTTAACGGCGTTTCTCTTCTCCGACTTAGCGAGCCCGAAATGAGCGGTAAACACGGTTACCTTCTTTTCAAGGTTTAATACGAGCTTGGAAATTTTTCTTGTCTCGTAATATACGTCCTCGTCCCTTACCTCAGGGTCGGGGATGTCAATAACAGTATGCTCTGCAGGCACTTTCGTCAGAGCGGCGTGTCCGTAGGGACCGTGACCTTTAAACTCTACGCATTTTGTAAAATAGTGGTATCTGCCCGTCTTTTCACCCAGTATCTTTGCCTGCTCGGTATATTCGGGGTCAGCACCCTTATCTCTTATTTCATTAAGACCGATTACGTCTGCGTCGGTTTCGTTGATGAAGTCTGCAAAAGGATCGAAAACAATTTTCATTTCCCCCGTCGCTTTGCGGACTGCATAATCCAAGCCGTGCTGAATATTGTACGTCATAACTTTAAGTTTCATTTATATCACCTCCCGCATATTATATCACCGTTGTGCGTTTTTGGCAAGAGGAAAGGGGAATTATAAGTATAAAGAAATAGAACTATAAATACAAATAAAATCAAAAAGCGGCTAGCAGCCGCTGGCATATCTCGCCTATCGTAATGTGTTTTTTACCTAAATAAAGAAAGACGGCGAGGTCTGTTTTAATGCAATTTCCTAGTAAATAAAAACAAAGGACTGTAAAACCAAACGGTTTACAGTCCTTTG
>JAZSLY010000142.1:0-6529 GCA_045535585.1 Eubacteriales bacterium | reverse complement strand
ATCCCTCATCGGGTCCCGAGCACGCATTTTTGCACGATATCGGCAGAGTTAAGTACGACGTTATCAACGACGAGGAAACAATAGACGCCTTCTACAAGCTTTCTCGCCTTGAGGGTATCATTCCTGCCATCGAGTCTGCCCACGCAGTTGCCTTTGGTATGAAGCTTGCAGGCACTATGGAGCACGGCTCCGTTCTTATCAACCTCTCGGGCAGGGGAGATAAGGATATGGACTATATTATAGAGCATTATGGAATAAGGTAATTTAGGAGATGTAAAAAAAGTCGTGAGCGTCAAAAACAAAAAGAAGTTATTTTTTAAGGTGATTTAAAGAGATAATGCTTGTACCTTTTAAGGACAAAACTCAATAATGAGTTTTTACCAAAAAATATATTGTTTTTGACTCTGAACAAACCTTGCTACTGCCGTACAATTGTACGGCGACGAGCTTCGGTTTGCCCATTCACGCGCATTTTTTCCTATCTCCTAATACCAGGGGCTGTAAAAAACTCATTCGGGTTTTTACAGTCCTTTTTATTTACAAAACATTAACAACAAACACTATTGACAATTAATGGCTATGGTAATATAATATGTTAGACATCTAACGAAAGAGGTGAAGATTTGGAAAACGGACGTTTGATACACAAGCTTGCCGCTAAAATGAAACGGCTTGCCGATGAAAACCTTATAAATGAAAACGTTACGGTGGAGCAGCTTCGTATAATGAAGATGATCAACGAAAACGGAGGCACGGTGCTCCAGCGGGAAATAGAGCGTACCTTCGACGTCAGGCGCTCCACGGTTACCAGCGCAATGCAGGTGCTTGAAAAGAAGGGGCTTATCACAAGGCACTCAAACCCAGAGGATTCAAGGTCGAAATTGGTTTCCCTCACAGAAGCAGGGCAGGAGAAGAACCGCAGACTTATCAACTTTATAGTACAGAGGGACGAGCAGATTTTTTCCGTGCTTGACGACGAGGAAAACGAAGCTCTTCACAAAATTCTTTTGAAGCTAACAGAAAACTTATAGAAAGGAAAAACTATGTATAGAAAAGTATTTTCGCATCTTGGCGAGTACAAGAAATACGCCATTCTGACGCCCATCGTTATGATTGGCGAGGTACTTATGGAGGTGCTTATCCCCTTCGTTATGGCGCAAATGATAAACGAAGGCATCAAGGGCGACGGGGGAGTGTCATACACCGTAAAAGCGGGCATAATAATGATTTTAATGGCTATCGTTTCCCTCAGCTTCGGTGCACTCGGCGGTATGACCGCTGCACGTGCAGGTATGGGCTTTGGTAAAAATCTGCGAGGCGCTCTTTTCAATAAGGTGCAGGATTTCTCCTTTGCCAACGTGGACAAGTTCTCCACCGCATCTCTTGTAACGCGACTTACAACCGACGTTACGAACATTCAAAACACCCTTATGATGCTTATCCGAATGGGAATTCGCGCACCCTTTATGCTGGTTGGCGCAACCATTATGGCGATAAATTTGAACCTGCAGCTTTCAACCGTCTTTTTTGTAGCAGTTCCTCTTCTTGCCATCGTGCTTCTTTTAATTATGTCCAACGCACATCCAAGATTTGAGAAGATGCTGAAAAAATACGACGCTATGAACTCCTCCGTTCAGGAAAACCTTATCGGCATCAGAGTCGTAAAGGCGTTTGTAAGAGAAAAGCACGAAAAGGACAAGTTCAGAATTTCCGCCGAGGAAGTGAGAAGCGCACAGATAATGGCAGAAAAGCTTATTATTCTCAACGGACCTGCAATGCAGCTTTCAATGTACGCCTGCATCGTTGCAATTTTGTGGTTCGGCGGTAACATGGTTATTTCGGGAACGGGTATGGACACGGGTGACCTATCGGGCTTTATCAGCTACATTTCACAAATTCTGTCGTCTCTTATGGCACTTTCCTTTATCTTTATGAGCTTTGTTATATCGAGAGCCTCAATTACCCGTATCTGCGAGGTGCTTGACGAGGAAATCGACATCAAGGATAACGAGGAGAGCACAGTAGAGCTTGAGGACGGCTCCATAGAATTCCGTGGCGTTAATTTCAGCTATTCAAGAAACCCCGACAACCTGACCCTGACGGATATAAACCTGAAAATCAATTCGGGCGAAACCATCGGCGTGGTGGGCGGAACGGGCTCTGCAAAGACCACCTTTGTTCAGCTTATTTCAAGGCTCTACGACGCCCTTTCAGGAAGCGTTATGGTAGGCGGTCACGACGTGCGTGAGTATTCTCTCGACACTTTGCGAGGGGGCGTGGCAATGGTGCTCCAGAAGAACGTGCTCTTCTCAGGCACGATAAAGGACAATCTCCGCTGGGGCAACGAGAATGCCACCGACGAGGAAATCATCAACGCCTGTAAGAACGCTCAGGCACACGACTTTATAACCTCTTTCCCCGACGGATACGATACGATGCTGGGGCAGGGAGGAGTTAACGTATCCGGCGGACAGAAGCAAAGGCTTTGTATTGCAAGAGCGCTTTTGAAAAATCCCCGTATCATCATTCTCGACGACTCCACCAGCGCCGTTGATACCGCTACCGACTCTAAAATAAGAGACGCCTTTGCAAGAGAGCTGTCGGATACTACCGCTATTATCATAGCGCAGAGAATTTCCTCGGTTGAAAACGCCGACAGAACCATAGTTCTTGACGACGGCAGAGTAGTCGCCTTCGATACCCACGAAAACCTTTTGAAGAATTGCGATATCTATCGTGAAGTATACGAGTCCCAGAAGAAAGGAGATGACGAATAATGCCTCCGGTAAGAAGAATGGGTCCACCTGCCAAGCCCAAAAACGTCAAGGGCACTCTGGCAAGAATTTTAAAGTACCTTGTAGGACAGAATAAAGCTCTGCTTGCGGTGGTATTCGTGCTTGTAGTCGTCAGCGCCTCTACTCAGGTTATCGGCGCGTCTCTCCTTCGTCCTATAATAGACGATTATATCGAGCCTTTGATAACCACCAAGACACCCGAATTGCTTCGAGGCTTTGCTTTGATGCTCGTTTTGATGGCTTCAATTTATGTTCTCGGTGCACTGTCAAGCTACGTTTACCAGAGAATTATGCTCTCTCTTTCCACCAAAGCACTCCTCAACATCAGGCTTGACCTCTTTAATAAAATGGAAAGCCTGCCACTCAAATATTTCGACACTCACACCCATGGCGAAATAATGAGCCGATATACAAACGACACCGACACTCTGCGAGAGCTTTTGTCAAACAGCATCATCAGCACTATCTCCTCTCTTATTACCATAGTTTCGGTATTCGTAATGATGCTCACCTACAGCCCGCATCTGACCCTGCTCGTTATCTTTATGCTCGTTATAATGACCGTTATTACCAAGAAGATTGGCGGAAATAGCGCAAAGTTCTTTATAAATCAGCAAAAAAATCTTGGTGCGGTCAATGGCTATATCGAAGAAATGATAGAGGGACAGAAGGTAGTTAAGGTGTTCTGTCACGAGGGCGTGTCAAAGAGCGAGTTTGCCGAGCTCAACGGCGCTCTTTGCCATTCCGCAACCAACGCACACACCTTCGCCAACATTTTAGGACCTATAATGAATAACCTCTCCCATACCCTCTACGCACTCGTTGCTATGGCGGGAAGTATTCTCACTATTACAGAGGTCATCACACTCGGTGCAGTTGTGTCCTTCCTGCAGTTCACCAAGCAGTTTTCGATGCCCGTGTCACAGATGTCCCAGCAAATTAATGCAATTCTCACCGCCCTTGCAGGTGCTGAGCGAATTTTCGAGATAATAGATTCCGAGCCCGAGCAGGACGAGGGCTACGTAACGCTTGTCCGCGGAAGGCTTGACGGAGACGAGTTCACCGAGTCAAACGCCAAGGACGCCGTGTGGTACTGGCGCCATCCTCACCAGAGCGACGGCACCGTGACCTATACCAAGGTAGAGGGCAGGGTAGAGCTTGACAACGTGGTTTTCGGATACGAGGAAAACAAGACTGTTTTGAGGGGCATTTCCCTTTGGGCAAAGGCAGGACAGAAGATTGCCTTCGTTGGCTCAACGGGCGCAGGAAAGACCACTATCACAAACCTTATCAACAGATTTTACGACGTGCCCGACGGCAAGATTCGCTATGACGGCATCAATATCAACAAGATTAAAAAGTCCGACCTCAGACGGTCAATGTCAATGGTGTTGCAGGACACTCATCTCTTTACAGGTACAGTGCTTGAAAATATTCGCTATGGCAGACTTGACGCTACCGACGAGGAATGTATAACGGCAGCCCGACTTGCCAACGCCGACGGCTTTATCAGGCATCTGCCCAATGGATACGACACCCTCCTCACCGCCGACGGCTCAAACCTTTCACAAGGTCAAAGGCAGTTGATTGCCATTGCCCGTGCCGCCGTGGCAGACCCGCCCGTGCTCATTCTTGACGAGGCAACCTCGTCCATCGATACCCGTACCGAAGCCCTCGTAGAACGGGGTATGGACTCCTTAATGGAGGGCAGAACCGTGTTTGTAATAGCGCACCGCCTTTCAACCGTCCGTAACTCCGACGCAATTATGGTGCTTGAAAACGGCGAGATAATTGAGAGAGGAAACCACAACGAGCTGATAGCTCAAAAGGGCAAATATTACCAGTTGTATACAGGTATGTTTGAATTGTCATAGGAGATGTTAAAAATGTCCAGACCGTCAAAAACAAGAAAGGAAACATTTTAAGGCTATTCTAAAAACTCTTTCATTGTTGGTTTCAAGGTAAAAACTCAAAAATGAGTTTTTATGAAAAATCATATGTTTTTGACTATAAACAAACCTCGCCTCTGTCGTACAATCGTACGCCGACGGGCGTCGGTTTGTTCATTCTGAAGCATTTTTTCCTATCTCCTATATATTCGATGTTAAAAAGCGGAGCTTTCAACAAAAGAGAAAATATAAAAAAAGAAAGGTGTGTTCGCACTTATGTGAAAGTAGAGAACACACCTTTAAATACTAATTTATTATTTCATTTTCGGTTTTATATACTTTGCAAAAAAAGGCGGGAGTTTTGGCGGGAGATTTGCTTATCACGAAGTCGTCGCCGTACGATTGTACGGCAGTACGAGGGATAAGCAAAAGAAAAGGCAAAATAAAATCCGTAGGATTTTTACCTTGAAAAAGCAAAAAGAAAGAGAGAAAGCGTTCGCCTTCTCTCTTTGTTGTTGAATTTGATATATAGGATGTTTTAAACTTTCATTTGCCTTTTCGGTGTCACCTAAATCAACGAACGGCTCCAGATTTGTAGGAAAAATCGTCAATTGCGAAGCCGTCGGCGTACAACGGTACGCCAGTGCGAGCAAGGGTCGAAGAAAATGAAATTTTCACAAAAGGAGAAAGCGGAGCTTTCAACAAAATAGAAAATATAAAAAAGAAAGGTGTGTTCGCACTTATGTGAAAGTAGAGAACACACCTTTAAATACTAATTTATTATTTCATTTTCGGTTTTTACCCAAATATGAAGCCGTTAATTAGTGAACTATGCACTTTTCAGTATCCTTATCAAAGATATGGAGTCTGTTAACGTCAAATGCAATCTTGATGTCAGCTCCAACCTCAGAACTTGAATGTGCATTAACGTTAGCGATGAGGTTCTGCTCCTCGGAAACAAGGTAGAGGTAGATGCAAGAGCCCATAAGCTCGGTAACGTCAACGTGAGCGTCGATAACCCAGTTAGAAAGAGACTCAAGGTAGAGAGGCTCGTCGTGGATACACTCGGGACGGATACCTGCAACAACTTCCTTGCCGATGTACTCCTGAAGCTCAGCGTTGTTAGCCTTTTCAGCAGGGAGCTGAAGCTTGTTCTTGCCGAAGCAGAAGTAAACGTTGGAATCAATCTTTTCAATAGTACCGTTGATGAAGTTCATCTGAGGAGTACCAATGAATCCTGCAACGAACATATTAACGGGATAATCGTAAAGCTTTTGAGGGCTGTCAACCTGCTGGATAAGACCATCCTTCATAACGACGATTCTGGTAGCCATTGTCATAGCTTCTACCTGGTCGTGAGTTACGTAGATGAAAGTGGTAGCAAGTCTTGTGTGAAGCTTTGTAAGCTCTGTTCTCATCTGTGTACGGAGCTTAGCGTCGAGGTTTGAAAGAGGCTCGTCAAGAAGGAATACCTTGGGCTGACGAACGATAGCACGTCCGAGAGCAACACGCTGTCTCTGACCGCCGGAAAGAGCAGCAGGACGTCTGTCGAGAAGGTGAGCGATGTCAAGAACTCTTGCAGCTTCCTCAACCTTTCTCTTGATTTCTTCCTTGGGAACCTTACGAAGCTTAAGACCGAATGCCATGTTCTCAAATACGGTCATATGAGGATAAAGAGCATAGTTCTGGAAAACCATCGCAATATCTCTTTCCTTTGGTGCAATCTCGTTCATTAGCTTGCCGCCGATGTAAAGCTCACCATCACTGATTTCTTCAAGACCAGCAATCATACGAAGAGTTGTTGACTTACCACAACCTGAAGGTCCTACAAGGATAATAAATTCC
>JAZSLY010000032.1:0-18952 GCA_045535585.1 Eubacteriales bacterium | reverse complement strand
CTGCTAGCCGCTTTTTTAATAAAGATATCCTTCTTTGTAGAGAAGCTCTGCAAGGAGAAGTGAGCCTCCTGCCGCGCCTCTGAGGGTGTTGTGCGAAAGACCCACGAACTTATAGTCGTATATAGAGTCCTCGCGAAGTCTGCCTGCGGTGATACCCATACCGCCCTCGATATCACGGTCGATACCTGTCTGTGGACGGTTGTCCTCTTCAAAGTAGGTGATGAACTGCTCCGGTGCAGAGTGGAGGTTAAGCTCCTGAGGTCTGCCACGGTAGCTCTTCCATGCGTCAAGGATTTCTTCCTTGGTGGGCTTCTTGTCGAATTTAACGAAGGTGGTTGCAAGGTGTCCGTCGGTTACGGGAACACGAATGCATTGAGAGGTGATTTTGATATCGGTGTTATCCTTGATAACGCCGTCCTCAATGTGACCCCAAACCTTGAGACGCTCCTTTTCCCTCTTTTCTTCCTCACCCCCTATGTAGGGGATTACGTTGTCAATCATTTCAGGCCAGCTTTCAAAGGTCTTGCCTGCGCCTGAAATTGCCTGATAGGTGGAAACCACTACCTCACGGGGACCGAATTTCATAAGAGCGTTAAGAAGGGGCACGTAGCTCTGGATAGAGCAGTTGGGCTTAACTGCGATAAAGCCCTTGGTGGTGCCGAGTCTCTTCTTCTGGGACTTGATTATTTCGATGTGGTCGTTGTTGATTTCGGGAATAACCATAGGCACGTCGGGGGTCTTGCGGTTTGCGGAGTTGTTGGAAACAACGGGAATCTCCGCCTTGGCGTAAGCCTCCTCCAGCGCCAGTATTTCTTCCTTTTTCATATCAACGGCGCAAAGGATAAAGTCAACGCATTCCTTCATTTCGGGAATGTTTGAAGCATCCTTGATAACCATTTTCTTAACCATTTCGGGAATGGGGGTCTTCATAGCCCATCTGCCCGCAACGGCATCTTCGTAGGTTTTTCCTGCCGAACGGCTGCTTGCCGCGATAGCAGTTACGTCAAAGTAGGGGTGATTTTCCAAGAGGGTGATGAAGCGCTGACCTACCATACCGGTACAGCCAACTACACCGACTCTTAACTTTTTTTCCATAGTCTACCTCCAAAAAATTTAGTAAAGCCAAGCCTGAAAAGCTCAGGCTTGGCAAAACCGTTTGTGTTCTTACTTGAACTTGCGCTTACGAGCAGCTTCTGCTTTCTTCTTACGCTTTACGCTGGGCTTTTCATAGCACTCACGCTTGCGAAGCTCTGATAAAACGCCACTTCTTGCACACTGTCTCTTAAATCTGCGGATAGCACTGTCAAGAGATTCGTTTTCTTTAATTTTTACTTCTGCCACTTTATATCCCTCCCTTTGTCATTCCAAAGAGAACATTATTCTCAAAAAGAATTTATTACACATATTGAATTATACTACATCGAATAAATAATGTCAAGAGTTTTTTGCGACTTTTTTATTTTACGACAAAATTAACTATTTTTCCCGGTACGTAAATTTCCTTGACTATGGTTTTACCATCAAGGAACGCCTTGAAGCGCTGGTCCTCCTTAACGGATGCGAGAACTGCGTCACGCTCGGCGTCGGCAGGAATCATTATAGTGCCTTTAAGCTTACCAAGCACCTGAACGGCGATTTCAATGGTCTTATCTTCACACTTCGCTTCATCCCACTTGGGCCATTCGGTAAGTGAGCAGAGTCCCACTCCTCCAAGCTTCTCCCACATTTCTTCTGCAAGGTGGGGAGCGAAGGGGCAGAGAATGGTAGCGAGGGTCTTAACTTCGTCCACAGTAATTTTACCGCAGTTGTATATCTCGTTGATGAGTGTCATCATAGCGGCGATAGCCGTGTTGAATTTCATTTCCTCGATGTCAAGCGTTACCTTCTTTACGGTCTTGTGGAAGCTTGCTTCAAGCTCTGGGGTTGCGCCCTCACCCTTTGCCATAGCTAAAAGCCCTTCTACTCTGTCAAGAAATCTCTTACAGCCCTTGATACCGTTAACGTCCCAAGGAGCTGCTGCGCCGTAGTCACCCATAAAGAGAATGTAGGTACGAAGAACGTCGGCGCCGTACTGGTCTACCACCTCGTTGGGATCAACGACGTTTCCTCTTGACTTGGACATCTTTTCACCGTCGGGACCGAGAATGAGACCCTGAGCCGTTCTCTTTGCGTAGGGCTCGTCCGTGTTTACCTCGCCCATATCGTAGAGGAACTTGTGCCAGAAGCGAGAGTAGATCATATGTCTCGTTACGTGCTCCATACCGCCGTTATACCAATCAACAGGCATCCAGTATTGAAGCTTTTCGGGGTCTGCAAGAGCCTTGTCGTTGTGGGGGTCGATATATCTTAAGAAGTACCATGATGAGCCTGCCCATTGAGGCATGGTGTCGGTCTCACGCTTAGCGGGAGCACTGCAGACGGGGCACTTGCAGTTTACGAATTCGGGTATCTTTGCAAGAGGGCTCTCGCCACCCTCGCCCGGCTCGAAATTCTTTACGTCGGGAAGCTTCAGGGGAAGCTCCTCCTCGGGTACGGGAACCATTCCGCACTTTTCACAATGCACGATGGGTATGGGCTCGCCCCAATATCTCTGGCGGTTGAACGCCCAATCCTTCATCTTGTACTGAACGCCCTCTTCGCCGATGCCCTTTTCCTCAAGGTATTCAATCATACGCTTGATGGAGTCCTTCTTGTTGTCAAAGCCGTTGAGGAAGTCGGAGTTGACCATTTCGCCGTCGCCCGTGTAGGCTTCCTTTGAAATATCTCCGCCCTTGATTACCTCGATAATGTCGATGCCGAACTTGCGTGCAAATTCCCAGTCACGCTCGTCGTGGGCAGGAACTGCCATAATAGCGCCCGTGCCGTAGCCCATCATAACGTAGTCGGCAACGTAGATGGGGATATTCTTGCCGTTGAGGGGATTGATACCGCAAATTCCCTTTATCTCAACGCCTGTTTTATCCTTATTTATCTGGGTGCGCTGGAATTCTGTCTTCTTTGCGCACTCCTCCTTATATGCTTCAAGCTCAGCGTAGTTGGTTATCTTGTCACGGCAACGCAGGAGCATAGGATGCTCGGGCGCGATTACCATAAAGGTTACGCCGAAAAGAGTGTCGGGACGGGTAGTATATATGCGAAGGTTCTCGTCGGTGCCATTAACCTTGAAGTTGACGAAGGCACCCGTAGATTTACCTATCCAGTTTACCTGCTGTTGTTTTACCTGAGGCAGATAGTCGACGGTATCCAGTCCCTCAAGGAGTCTGTCGGCGTATTTGGTGATACGCAGATACCAAACGTCCTTTGACTTCTGCACGATATCGTTGTGGCAGATATCGCACTTTCCGCCCTGAGAGTCCTCGTTGGAAAGAACTACCTTACAGTGAGGACAGTAGTTTACGAGAGCTGTGTCACGGAAGGCGAGACCGTTTTTGAAAAGCTCCAGAATTATGTGCTGAGTCCATCTGTAATAGCTTTCATCGGTGGTATCCACCGTTCTCGTCCAATCGAATGAAAAGCCGACGCGCTTAAGCTGATCGGTAAACTTTGCGATATTTGCATCGGTAAGTATTCTGGGATGTGTATTAAACTTGATAGCCGAGTTTTCGGTGGGAAGTCCAAAGGCGTCGAAGCCAATGGGGAAAAGGACGTTGTAGCCCTCCATTCTTCTCTTTCTTGAAATAACCTCAAGACCCGAATACGCCTTGATGTGACCAACGTGCATTCCTGCTCCGCTGGGATATGGGAATTCTACCAGTCCGTAGAACTTTTTCTTCGTTTTGTCGCTGTCGTCGGCTATGAAGGCCTTTTTGTCCTCCCAGACCTTCTGCCACTTTTGCTCGACACTTTTAAAATCGTATGCCATTTTTGCACCTCTTTACGTTAATTCTTATAATGTATTATTTTACGACAATAATTGTGAAATGTCAATAACTTCTGCATCTGCCCACAATTTTTCCAGATTGTACTTGGTTCTGGTGTCTCTGGTGAATATATGAACTATAACGGCGTCGTAGTCGATAACTATCCAGTCCGCACCGCCTCTGCCCTCACGGCGTGAGGAGGTGTAGCCTGCCTCGGCAAGCTTAAACTCAACCTCGTCCGCCAAGGCGTTGAGCTGGGTGTTGTTGGAGGCGCAGGCAAGGACGAAATAGTCGGCGATAACCGTTCTTTCTCCTACGTCAAGAAGCTTGATGTTAAAAGCCTTCTTGTCGTCAAGCACCTTTATTATCTTGTCTGAAATTTCTTTTGCAGTGTTCTTATCCATATTTTACCTCTTTTTCTCACAGCAATTCATCCTGTGGCTGATATGTATCGTCGCTGTCGTCGGGCACGGCGGTCTCGTCGTTTGGCGTGTCCTCGGTGGTCTCATCGGTTGGAGTTTCATCTGTCGGAATTTCGTCGGTTGGAGTCTCGTCGGTTGGAGTTTCGTCTGTCGGAATTTCGTCTGTTGGCTCTTCGTCTGTCGGAATCTCGTCGGCTGGCTCTTCGTCTGTCGGGGTCTCGTCTGTCGGAATTTCGTCTGTTGGCTCTTCCACCGACGGAGTCTCGTCGGTTGGAGTTTCGTCCGTCGGGTCTTCGTCGGTTGGAGCTTCATCGGCAGGGGGTTGCGGTCTTGGCTTCACTACTATGATTTGAGGGGGCTTGTCGCCGATTTCGGAGGCGGTAGAGCCGTCGGTATCGATCACGGTATATTCCGAGTGGTATTCCTCGGACATGGTGATGTGCTTTTGAGTAATTTTTTTGTTGTATAAATTGAATGCGGAGTTGATTATCTCCAGATTTTCGTCGATATAGAGTGAATATAGGGAAGCACCGCTCTTGGCGAAATATCCCTCGCCCTGCGCAGTATAGAAGGTGATGGAGTCGGCGGAGAATTTATCGAAATCTATCTTCTTGATAAAGCCGATAAGGTCGGTGAGCGACATTCCCGTAACCGAGTAGTCAACGAGGGTGGTGGCAACCTTGGTAAGAGCGTCAACCGAAAACCAATCGGGTGACAGAAGCTTTTCCATAAGGGCTGCCAAAAATATCTTCTGTGCGGATACGCGTCCAAGGTCGCCGAGGACGTAGGTGTTTCTGAATCTTACGAATTGCTCCGCTTCGCTGCCGTCAAGCACCTGTCTGCCTTCTTTCAGGTCAATATGGAGGTTTTGCTCCTCGTCGTTATAGTACATATCGAAGGGCACGTCCACCGTAACGCCTCCGATGGAATCAATTATCTTCACAAAGCCGTTGAGGTCTATCATAAAATAGTTGTCGATAGTAATTCCAAAGGTGCTTTCCACCGTGCTTTCAAGGTGCTCCACTGATGCGTGGGACGCCTGAGACTTATTCCCGTATTTGTAAATATTCTGATTGTAGGCGTAGGCGTAGATAGCGTTAATTCTCTTGCTTAAATTGACGTTTATGGGGTCCTCCACGTAGGAGTCACGGGGGATTTGCAGAATGTTTACCTTCTGGGTGTCGGCGTTGAAATTGACTACCATAATAACGTCGGTGTTAGAGCCTACTCTGTCCTTGCCCACCACTAAAATGTTGTAGGCGTTCTTGTTTCTTACAATATCCTCTTCCGCCTTCTCACCGATAAACAGACCGTGGGCGAAAAAGTCCTGAAGGGTATATATAACGCCCGGGTTGTTGCCCCTTATCATACGGTGGATATTGGTATAATCGTACGCCTCCTTATTTCCAAAGGAGCCGAGAACGCCCACGTCGAAGGGGTTGGAGGTTTTATCAATAGACGGAGAAATCAATATATAGGCAAGGGCAAGCAAAAGAACGACGGTCAAAAGAGAAAGCGCGACGGTGAGTCCTTTTTTAGTTTTCTTTTTAGTTTGACGGATGATATCCCGTCTTGCCCTCATCTGCTTTGCGGGCTTATTAGAGCTTCTTTCCATTTTACTCCTTTATTTCGGCTCTGTAATAATCAAGAGCTTCAAGTGTCAGCGGGTGAATAAACGATTTCTTTTCTTCAAGATGAGCTACGGTGCCTTGAAGTATCCTATATACGCTTTGGCGAAGAGAGGACACCTTTTCCTGAAAGGTTGTGGCATTCTTCAGGCTGTTTTCAAAAAGCGTTCTTTCCTTTATGCAGGCGTCGTGATGCCTTGTGTCCTCAATATAGTCGGAAATAAAGACTATCATCTGCCATATGGACATATTCGGCGCGCCCGTGGTGTGTGTGAGAATGATATCCGCCACGTCCTCCTCGCCGAGAACAGTCCTCACGTAGCCTGCCCCCGTTTTTGCGTGAAGGGTCTGGGGAGAGGCAAGGTCGTTTTCGTCAAGGTGTATATTTAGACTGTCCGCGAGGGCAATTTGTTCCTCGAGGGTCTTGGGCTTCGTGATATCGTGGAGAAGTGCCGCCCGTGAGACGACCTCCTTAAAGTCGGGGCACAGGGCGTCGGCAATATAAAGAGCCTTTTTTTCCACCTCCAGAGTATGAGAGTATCTTTCGGGGGAGAGGGTGGCGCGAAGGCGCTCCTCCAGCTCTTTTCTTTCAAGCCGTTCCAAATAGAGTTTATGACTGTCGATATATTTTAATACTTTGCCGTCAACGAGGGGAGCGCCGCCGTTTTTCACAGAGCTTCTCACTTCTGTTGAGCTGACGGTAAGGTGAGGGGCGTTTATAACCTCGATTTCGGCGCCGTATTTTCTTTCGTAGATTTTTTTAAATTCGTGAATTCCCTCGGCGCCGTCCCGTGCCATAGGTGCTATGACGGCGTTTTTGAAGATGTATTCTGCGTCTCTCCAGCTCTCAAGGGTGGTGAACATATCCGTTCCGACGAAGAGATAGTATTCTCCCGACACCTCTTTTTTCAGAGCTTCGAGAGTCAGCCTCGTGTAGCTTCGCTCTCCCGTCATGTCATATAGTCTTTTTTCAATATCCGAGACCACGACCTCGCAGTCACCGAAGTCTATGCCCTCTATGGCAAGGCGTACCATATCGCATCTTTTTTCAAAGGACGCCCATTCGAGAGGGAGCTTTTTATGAGGGGGGAGAAAGGAGGGAATAATAAGAACACGGTCAAGGGCACATTCCCGCACGAAAGCGCAAAGCGCCGTTACGTGTCCCTTGTGTATGGGGTTAAAGCTACCCCCGAAGAGTCCGATTTTCATAGCTTACTTTGTGGGGAGAATTATTTTTTTATTCTTACGGCTCTCACGGTAGAGCACTATTTTCGTGCCGATGACCTGCACCAGAACGGCGCCCGTGGCTTCTGCAAGCTCAACGCCTGCCGACATAGCTCCGTCAAGATAGGTGTCGAGAGCCTTTATCTTTATTATTTCTCTTGCCTCAAGAGCAGAGTCTACCTGCTTTATAAAATTTTCGTCAATTCCGCCTTTACCTATCTGGAAAATAGTGTCGATAGTGGAGGCGATGGATTTCAAATGAGCTCTTTGTTTTCCTGTCATTTCATTTTCCTTTACTTATTAAGCTCGTCGGCAAGTGCCGAAAAGGCTCTTGCACGGTGGCTGACACGGTTTTTCTCACTTGGCGGTACTGTGCCGAAGCATTTGCCAATCTCACGGCAGAAGAAAAGGGGGTCGTAACCAAATCCGCCCTCACCCGCGCGTTCGTGGAGAATTTCGCCCTCCACCTCGCCACGCTTTGTAAATGAGGTGGTGCCGTCTATATAGGCAACCACCGCAACGAAGCGCGCGCTTCTGTCGCTCTTGCCCTCCAACTTTTCAAGAAGAAGGTTGTTGTTGTCCTCATCGTTTGCGTCCTGCCCGTTGGTTGAAGCAAAGCGGGCGGAGAAGATACCCGGTGCGCCGTCAAGGGCGTCCACCACCAGTCCCGAGTCGTCGGCAAAGGAGGGGATAGAGGAAAAATTATACGCGGCAGACGCCTTTATCATAGCGTTTTCCTCAAAGGTACTTCCGTTTTCCTCTATTTCGCCCTTAAAGCCGATATCGTCAAGGGTGAGTATTTCAAAATCGAAGTGAAGCTTTTCCTTTAAAATCGCCTCTACCTCTTTTGCCTTGTGGGCGTTTCTTGATGCAAATACAAACTGTTTCATATTTTTTATTCCTCAAAAAGTGCACGGACGAAGCTCTCGGGCTCGAAGGGACGCAGGTCGTCCACGCCCTCGCCCACGCCGATGAATTTTACGTCTATGTCAAGCTCGTCCTTGATAGAGAAGATTATTCCTCCCTTTGCAGTTCCGTCAAGCTTCGTGAGAACGAGTCCCGTGATGTCGGCGCTATTCTTAAATTCCTTCGCCTGATTTACTGCATTCTGTCCCGTGGTGGCGTCAAGCACCAGAAGGGTCTCACGGGATGCCGAGGGCAGCTCCCTTGAAATAACGCGGTCGATTTTTGCGAGCTCGTCCATCAGGTTTTTCTTGTTGTGGAGTCTGCCTGCGGTGTCTACCACAAGCACGTCGGCGCCCTTTTTCTTTGCCGCGCCGATGGCATCAAAAACCACGGCGGCAGGGTCGGAGCCCTCGCTCTGCGCTATCATATCCACCCCAATGCGCTCTGCCCATATACCAAGCTGGTCTATTGCGGCGGCACGGAAGGTATCGGCAGCCACAAGCAGAGGCTTTTTACCCTCACTTTTAAGGTATGAGGCAATCTTTGCAATAGAGGTGGTCTTGCCAACTCCGTTGACGCCTATTATGAGAATGACCGACGGAGAGGTGGAAAGGTTGAGGGAGGCGGGCTCTCTTTGAAGCTTCTCTTTTAAAAGAGAGAGCAGGAGAGCGCGTGCTTCCTCGGGGTCTGTGGTTTTCGTTTCCTTTATTTTTTTCCTCAGCTCGTCGATTATTTCGCTGGAGGTTGCAACGCCCATATCTGCAAGAATGAGGGTTTCCTCAAGCTCCTCGTAAAAGTCCTCGTCAAAGGAACGGAACATTGAAAAAACGGAGTTCACCTGAGACACGAGAGCGTTTTTGGTCTTTCCGAGACCGAGCTTTAATTTATCAAAAAATCCCATTAACTGATTTCTCCTTGGTATTCGTCAAGGCTGACACGGATGTAGTCGGAAACGCCCTTTTCCTGCATTGTGATGCCGTAGAGCATATCCGCCGCCTCCATAGTGCCTCGGCGGTGTGTGATGACGATAAACTGTGTTGATATGGAGTATTTCTTCAAATATTCGCCAAAGCGGTTTACGTTTGCCTCGTCCAGCGCCGCTTCTATTTCGTCGAAGATACAGAAGGGGGAGGGAGATACCTTGAGTATAGCAAGGTAGAGGGCAATCGCCACGATACTCTGCTCACCGCCTGAAAGGAGTGAGAGATTCTTGATGATTTTTCCGGGAGGCTGAACGTTGATGTCGATAGTACATTCAAGCACGTCCTCACCGCTGATTACTATTTCGGCGTTACCTCCGCCAAATAGCTCAACGAAGGTTTCCTTGAACGCCTTCTGGATTTTCTTCAAGGCTTCGGAGAAGGTTTCACGCATTGTGTTTTCAATGCCGAGAAGCAGTTTTTCAAGGCTTCTCTTTGCCTTGTCGGTGTCGTCGAATTGTTCTTTTAGAAAATCGTATCTTTCCTTCGTTTCCTTGTATTCCTCGATGGATTCAAGGTTTACCGAGCCCAGCTTCTTCATTTCGGCACGGAGATAGGTGAGTCTGTCCTCTCTCTCCTTGCCCGTCAGGGTATGGTTAGACTTGGCGCTGGCGGCGTAGATGACCGCTGTGTCAAAGTCCATTTCATAGTCCTCGGCAAGACGCTCCAAAATGTTCGTCTTTTCCTTTTCCAATTCTCCCTGCCTTGATGAAAATCTGGCGTGGAGACGGAGCGCCTCTTCCTTTTCGCCCTCAAGCTGTTTTTGCTCTGCCCTGAGAGACATAGAAACGCTTTCCAGCTTGCTGATAGCTTCCTCTGCCGCCTTTATTTCGGCTTCCTTGGCAACGATGGCTTTTTCAAGGTCTATCTTCTCAAGCTTGGTGGTAGCAATATTTTCAAGAGCACACTCTCGTCTTTCGGTCTGCTCCTTTATCTTGCTCTGTCCGTCCTTGATAGAGCCTTCTATCTCGGTACGGGTGGCGGCAAGAGAGTTGAGCTTTTCCTTTGCGGCGGCAAGTGACACCTCTACTGCGCCCTTCTCTTCGCTGACCTTCGTTGCGTCCTCCATAAGAGTGAAGATTTCCGCCTTCAGCTTCTCTACTCTACCGCTTGCACCGTCAAGCCTTGCCTTTGCTTCAAGAAGCTTTGCTTCAAGCTCACGGCCCTTTTCGGTAATGCTTGCAAGATTGTCACGGGTGACCTCGGAGGTCTTTAAAACGCCGTCGTATTCCTTTTGAATTTCGTCAAGACGGGAGGAGAGAGTAAGGAGTCTTTCCTCTATGATGTCAAGAGCTCTTTCCTTTTCGTCCTCGGAGGACTTGAGAAGCTCCAATTCTCTTTCGATTTCAAGGAACGCGCCGTTTATCTTTTCTCTTTCACCGTCTGCGCCCGAAATCTTCTGGTTGTAGGTCTTGATTGTCTTTTCTATGCTCGTGGCTTCGCCTTCAAGCTTTTCTATATCGGCACGGCGTGAGAGAATAGCGCTGTTTTTAAGGGACTGACCTCCCGTAAAGGAGCCTCCCTGATTGATAAGCTGACCGTCAAGGGTGATGAGCCTGATTTTATAGTTCATCCGCCTTGCAATCTCGCCTGCCGAATCAATATCGGTTGCAACCACCGTTCTGCCAAGCAGGCTTTTAACTATATTATTATACTTTTCATCGCATTTTATAAGCTTTGACGCAACCGACACGAAGCCCTGCATTTTGCATACTGCCGACACGTCCGCCTCTACGCCCGACACGGTGGTGAGGGGAAGGAAGGTGGCTCTGCCCTGATTGGTACGCTTGAGGTAGCCTATGGCGTTCTTTGCCGCCGCCTCATCGTCTACTACTATGTTCTGCATAGCGGCGCCGAGGCAGGTCTCTATTGCGGTTATGTATTCGTTGTCGGTAAGGATAAGCTTGGAGACGGGACCGTGTATTCCCGTGAGAGTGCCCGATTCCTGAGCGCCCATTATCGCCTTTACGCTTCCCGAAAAGCCGTCAAGAAGTCTGTCCATACGGGAGAGAGTCTCACGGCGCTGATTGATTTCAAGAAGCCTCAGCCTTGCCTTCTGCTTCATTTCTTCAAGTCCGTCTATCTCGGAGTCGAACGCCAAAAGCCTTTCTTTTTCGCGGGAGAGGGCAATTTCCTTCTTCGCTATTTCCTCGGTGATATCGTCAAGGGCTGAATTAAGCTCCCTCTTTTCCTTTTCTGCGTCCGCCTTTGCCTTTGCAGCGGCGTCCTTTTGCGCGCCGATGTTGTCAAGCCTTTCACGCCTGATAAGGTTATAGCTTTCGCCCTCCTTCTGCATCAGGTCGTTTTCATTCTTTTCACTCTGTACGGCGTCGACGTCAAGCCTCTTTCTCTCAACCTCCGCCTCCGCCTCGTCAAGCTCCTGCCTTTTCAGAGTTGCCTCGGCGTGCTTGTCCTTCACGAGAGCGTCACAGTCGGAAAGGCTCTTTTCGCCCTTCTCTATTTCAAGAAGAAGCTCCTCGCGTCTTTCGGCAAGGGCGGTGAGTCTTGCCTCCGCCTCTTTTTCTTCGTTTTCTATTTCTGCAACGCTTTGCTCAAAGTGGGATATATCGTTTTCGTAAATTGAAAGCTTGGAGACGGTGGAGGTAAGGGAGGAGACGATGTCGTCCTTCTCCTGCCTTAAATGAGACTCACGAAGCTTCTCGCTCTGCACGCCGATATAGTTGCGGTCAACCTCGGCGTCAAGCGCCTCCTGACGCTCACCTATTACGCGAAGCCTTTCTCCTTCCTTTTCAACCGTCTTGTCCACCTCTGCCTTTTCCTTGTCGATAAGGGCAATTCTTTCGGCGAAGGAGGAGACCTCAAGCTCGGTCCTCTCGGTTTTCAAAACGAGATATCTGCCTGCCTTTTCACTCTGTCTTTCAAGGGTGGGAAGCCTTCCCTCCACCTCGGTTAAAATATCGCTGATTCGAAGGAGATTATCGCTGACACGGACGAGCTTATTCTCGGCGTCCTTCTTTTGATATCTCAATCTTGAAATACCTGCCGCCTCTTCAAAGATACCTCGTCTTTCGTCGCTCTTGGTGCTGATTACGTCGGCAATTTTACCCTGACCTATAACGGAGTAGCCCTCCTTGCCGATACCTGTGTTAAGAAATATATCTACAATGTCCTTCAGACGTACCTGCTTTTGATTGATGTAGTATTCACTCTCACCCGAACGGTAGAGACGTCGGCAGACGTTTATCTCGTCGGAGTCGTAGGTGGAGCGTCTGTCGGTGTTATCCAGAGTCATAACGACCTCGGCGTAGCTTGCAGGCTTACGCTTGGTGGTGCCGTTGAAGATGACGTCCTCCATTTTGGAGCCTCTCAGCGACTTTGGAGACATCTCGCCCAGTACCCATCTTACTGCATCGGAAATGTTGGATTTACCGCTTCCGTTAGGTCCGACGATGGCTGTGATTCCGCGGTCAAACGAAATGACGGTCTTGTCGGGGAAGGATTTAAATCCGTGCATAGTCAATGCTTTTAAAAACACAAAACGTACCTCCTTTCATAAAACTACATATTCAAATAATTATATAACAAATTAGGGGAAAATGCAAGTTTTTTATTTAATTAGTCGAAAGAATTTGCCAAAAAATTACAAAATAATGCATATTGCTCCGCCAACCAGCAGTCCGAGGAGAAAAAACGCCGTATTCCTCATAAAAACCGAGGCGGGAGAGGGGGGCGTTTTCTCCCTTTGAATGTCGCGGATTATCCTTTTCGCTTCGTCCAGAGGTCGCTCGCCACGCTTCTTTTTCATATTACAGTTTTCCTTGACTATAAAATACGCCTCGTCGAAAAAATCCGAGTCGGTATTTTTCATTACTATTACCCGTCTGTTAAATCCCTTTACCATTGTTTTACCCTCCGTTTAGCTTTGTTTTTTCTGCTTTGCAAAGTTTTTAAATTGTAAAAATTCAGGTCATTTTATATTAAAATTTAAAAATGTTGTTGACAAAGACGCGTTTATATATTATTATTGTAGACAATTAGACAAGAGTTTATTTGGATTGAGGGTGATTTTTTTGAAAAGCGGATTTATTTATTCCGACGATAACAAAAGATATCACACTCAGAACTATCATTTGAGGCACACCTTCGGAAGCAAGGTTGCAAAGATTTCTCTTGACGCAGGCTTTACCTGCCCCAATATCGACGGTACTGTGGGCAGGGGAGGGTGTATATACTGTCTTGACGGCAGTGGCTCGGGCTCGCGCCTTTCCCTTGAGGAGCAGTTTTGCGAGGTGCGTGAGAAAATGAATAAAAAGTGGGAGAGCGACAAATATATCGTCTACCTTCAAGCCCACTCCAACACCTACGCTCCCGTGGAGAAATTGAGGGCTCTTTACGAGAAGGTGCTCTCCTTTGACAAGGTGGTGGGCATATCTGTTGCCACCCGTGCCGATTGCCTCGACGACGAAAAAATAGAGCTTCTCGCAGAGCTTTCAAAAAGGACCTATCTTAATTTAGAGCTGGGGCTTCAAAGCGTTTTTGACAACACCGCAAGGCTTATCAACCGAGGGCATACCTTCGAGGATTTTCTCGTCGCCTACGATAAGCTTTATGCAAAGGATATAAAGGTGTGCGTTCACCTCATCAACGGACTCCCGGGGGAAACGAGGGAAATGATGATGGAGAGCGTGAGGCGCGTTTCAGCTCTCAACCCTTTCAGCATCAAGCTCCACCTTCTGCACGTTCTTCGTGGAACGCCTCTTGCAGATATGTACGAGAGGGGAGAGGTGGAGGTTTTCGAGCTTTTCGATTACGTGGAGCTTATCTGCGACGAGCTTGAAATCATTCCGCCCGAGACGGTGATACAGAGACTTACGGGGGACGGGACGGCAGAGACGCTTGTGGCACCCCTTTGGAGTAAAAAGAAATTCGTGGTTTTAGACGAGATAGATAAGGAAATGCAAAGGCGCGGCGCTTTTCAGGGCGACAGGCTTTGCAGGAATTGAAAATGACCGAAATAACATCAAGAAAAAATCCTCTTATATTACACGCCGTATCCTTAAAGCAGAAAAAGTGTCGGGATACAGAGGGCTTGTTTTTCACAGAGGGTGCAAAGATATTCTCCGAGGCTCTCTCGGCAGGCTTCGTGCCAGAGCGCATTTTCCTGACCGAAGCCTTTCGTGCAAGGGCGAATGAGCTTGTGCTCGACCCTGAAAAATGTATTCTCGTCACCCCCGAGGTGTACGAAAAGATAACGGACGAAGCGTCTCCCGAGGGAATTTTTGCCATATTCCGTAAAAGGAAGCTTGAAGCGAGTGATAAAAAGCACTCGGTGCTTCTCACCGAGGGGGTGCAGGACCCCGGTAACCTCGGCACTCTTATCCGTTGCGCCGTTGCCTTTGGAATGGGGGAGGTTTTGACCGTTCGCTCGGCAGACCCCTTCGGTCCTAAAGCGGTGCGTGCGACTATGGGCGCTATTTTCAAAATTCCCGTTACCGAGTTTTCCTCTATCGACGAGGCGGTGGAGTATGCAAGGGGAGTGAGCGACAGCGTTATCGCCTCCACTCTCAGCCCCGACAGTATTTCGATAGGCGAGGCGTCAACGGGGCTTGCCACTATTATGATAGGCAGTGAGGGGCAGGGGCTCAGCGAGAGGGCAATAGAGCTCTCGGACGAGCGAGTAATAATACCCATCGAAAATATAGAGTCTCTCAACGCATCGGTTGCAGGTGCGATATTTATGTATGATTCCATGTGCAAAAGGAGAAAAATATGACCGAAGCGCTTCACTCCGTGTGGCTTTCCACGAGCTTAAAGCTTAACCCGAGAGCTATCGAGAGAACTCTTCAGAAATTTACGCCGAAGGGCGCATATAATGCAACGAAGGAAGAGTTAGAGGGGGCAGGGCTTGACCTTGGTATCGTGGAAAAGCTTGCCGACAAGGAGCTTATTCGTGCCGAGAGGATAGTGGAAAGGTGCGAGAGCCTTGGTATCACTATTGTCACCGCCGACTCCCCCGCATACCCCGAAAGGCTGTCACGGCTTCGTGACAAGCCCTATATTCTCTACGTCAGAGGGGATATTACCTGCCTTTCAGGCAGAAAAACGGCGGCGCTGGTGGGCACGAGAAAGATGACCGAGCGCGGAAGAAGCTGGAGTGAGAGGATTGCAGGCGAGCTGATAGACGAGGGATATATTCTCGTCAGCGGTGCGGCAGAGGGTGTTGACTCGGTTGCCGCCAGAGAAAGCATTTCCCGAGGTGTTCCCACCGTTGCGGTGCTGGGCGTTGATATAGATAAATATTTTCCCAAAATAAACACGAGGCTTATTGATAAAATTGCGGAATGCGGTGCGGTGGTGTCGGAGTATCCTCCCTTCACGGATGCCAGATACTTTGCTCAGCGCAACAGAATAATCGTGGGTCTTTCGGACGAGTTGGCGGTCACCGAAGCGCCCGTCACAAGCGGAGCTTTAATCGGAGCAAGACTTGCCCTGAAGCTTGGTATTCCCGTGAGTGCCGTAGGAGACGGGGGCGAGGGCTTTTCGGGAAGCCGTGCGCTTATTGCAGAGGGCGCGAGAAACCTTTGCGGTGAAAAAACCTTGGAAACGCCGAAGGAACCCCCCAAAGCCGAAGAAAAAGAAAATGGCGTGCCCGACACGCTTGACGGCACGAGGGCGTATATATACAAAAGGCTTCTCGAGGGTGAGCAAAACGAAAACTCTCTTGTGAGCGAAAAATATCCTATACAGTCGATTTTATGTGCTCTTACGGAGCTTGAGCTTGACGGATATATAAAGGCGTTACCAGGCGGTAAATATTCACTTAAATAGTTTTAATATAGAGGAGTAAAACAGTATGTCAAATCTTGTAATAGTGGAGTCGCCCTCCAAGGCGGGCACCATAAAAGGCTTTCTCGGCTCGGGCTATAAGGTGTTAGCCTCCAAGGGACACATCAGAGACCTGCCGAAGAGCACTCTCGGCGTAGATATCGAGAACGATTTCGAGCCGAAGTATATTAACATAAGGGGCAAGTCGGAGCTTATAAACGAGCTGAAAAAGGAAGCGAAGGCGGCTACCCACGTATATCTCGCAACCGACCCTGACCGTGAGGGCGAGGCAATTTCCTGGCATCTTGCAAAGGTGCTGGGTCTTGACGAAAAGAAGGCACAGCGAGTATACTTTAACGAAATTACAAAAAAGGCGGTAAAGGAGGGAATAAAGAACCCCTCCGCCATAAACCCAAACCTCGTTGATGCACAGCAGGCACGCCGTCTTATAGACAGAATAGTGGGATATAAAATATCTCCTCTTCTCTGGAAGAAGGTAAAGAACGGTCTGTCGGCAGGCAGAGTACAGTCGGTTGCAACCAAGTTTGTGGTTGAGCGCGAGGAAGAGATAAATAATTTTGTGTCGGTGGAGTCCTGGAGCATCGACGGCGTGTTCAAGCCCGAGGGTGCAAAGAAATTCAAGCTGAGATTTTTCGGTGACAAGGAGGGCAAGATAGAACTTGCCTCAAAGGAGGACGCCGACCTGATTCTCGGCGGACTTGAGGGGGCGGTGGCACGCGTGTCGGAGGTGAAGCGCGGTTCAAGAAAGCGCACTCCCGCACCTCCCTTCACAACCTCCCAGCTTCAGCAGGAGGCAAACCGCAAGCTCAATTTCCAATCGAAGAAAACTATGAGCGTGGCGCAGGAATTATACGAGGGTGTAAACCTCGGTAAAAGTGGCGGACACGGTCTTATCACTTATATGCGTACCGACTCGGTAAGAGTTTCCGACGAGGCGGCAAACGCGGCGGAGAGCTATATCAGGGCAAACTACGGCGACAAATATTATCCCAAGACCCGCCGTGTATATAAGACCAAGGGCAACGCTCAGGACGCCCACGAGGCAATACGCCCCTCCGACGTGACCCTCACGCCCGATATGGCAAAGCCATACCTTACGAGCGACCAGTACAAATTATACAGACTTATCTGGTGCCGCTTCCTTGCAAGCCAGATGGAGACCGCGCTCTACGACACGGTGTCCGTTGACGTGGAGACTGTAAGCGACAAGGCGCAGTATATCTTCCGCGGTAAAGGCGAGACCCTTCGCTTCGACGGCTTTATGACCCTATATAGCGTTACTCCCGACGAAGAGGACAAGGACGACGAGAACGTGACACTTCCTCCTCTTACTCGTGGGGAAGCACTTGAGGTGCTTGAGATAATCCCCAATCAGAATTTTTCCCGTCCTCCGTACAGATACACCGAAGCTACTCTTATCAAGGTGCTTGAGGAAAAGGGAATAGGACGACCCAGTACCTATACTCCCACTATAACCACTATTCTTTCAAGAGGCTATATTGAAAGGGAGGGCAAGTTCTTCAAGCCTACCGAGCTTGGCAGGGTAACCACGGAAATAATGGACAAGTACTTCTCCACTATCGTTGACTATCGCTTCACGGCGGCGCTTGAGGAGCGTCTTGACGGCGTGGCAGAGGGTAAAAGAGAATATAAAAAGGTGCTTCGCGATTTCTACGGCGACTTTGCGCCCCTGCTTGAAAAGGCGGACTTTGAAGCCGAGAAGATAGAGGTGAAGGCAACCGTGGAGGAGCTTGATATCCTCTGCGAAAAGTGCGGTGCGAGAATGGTGGTAAAGAAGGGCAGATTCGGCAGATTTGCCGCTTGTCCCAATTATCCCGAATGTAAGAATACAAAACAGCTTGATAGCTCGGGCAACGTAGTGGAAAAGAAGCCCGACGTTGTGGTAGAGGGTATGGTTTGTCCTGAGTGCTCGGGCAAGGTACTCTTGAAGAAGGGCAGATTCGGCGAATTCTACGCCTGTGAGCATTACCCTAAATGTAAGTATACCAAGCAGATAATGAAGGAAGTGGGCGTAAAGTGCCCCAAGTGCTCGGGCAACGTAATTATGAAGCGTGCGGGCAAGAGAGTGTTCTACGGATGCGACAATTATCCGCGGTGTGATTTCTCCACCTGGTATTTACCTACGGGTGAAAAGTGCGGAGATTGCGATGAAGGATATATGATAGTCAAGAAAACGGGAGACGCACCTCAATGCTCCAACAAGAATTGCCCCTCTCACAAGAAGGAGAAATAATGGCGGAAATTAATATAATAGGCGCAGGACTTGCAGGGTGCGAGGCTGCGTGGCAGGCGGCAAGACGAGGCGTACGGGTCAGGCTTTTCGAGATGAAGCCCAGCCGTTTTTCCCCTGCTCATAAATCGGAGAGCTTTGCCGAGCTTGTCTGCTCCAACTCTCTGCGCTCAGACAGCCTTGAAAACGCGGTAGGCGTGCTGAAGGTGGAGATGAGCGAGCTTGATAGTCTTATAATGGAGAGCGCCTTTGCAAACCGCGTTCCCGCGGGCTCTTGTCTTGCGGTGGATAGAGAGGGCTTTGCAGAGTATATTACAGAGAAGATAAAAGCTAATCCCAACATCGAGGTAGTGACGGGTGAGGTTGAGAATTTTGACCTCACGGGGATAACCGTGGTTGCAACGGGCCCCCTTACCGACGGGAAGCTCTCGGAATTTATTTCCTCCCTTCTGGGTACAAAGGCTCTTTCCTTCTTCGACGCGGCGGCGCCCATAGTGGAGCGCGAGTCCATAGATTTTGATTCTGCATTTATCGCCTCCCGATTCGGAAAGGGTGAGGCGGCATATATAAACTGTCCTATGACGAGAGAGGAGTACGACGAATTCTACAAGGCTCTCGTAACTGCCGAGACGGCAACCCTCCACGACTTTGACGAGGGGGAGGGGTTGAAGGTATTCGAGGCGTGTATGCCCGTTGAGGTAATGGCATCCCGAGGCTACGAGACTCTCCTTTTCGGACCTATGAAGCCCGTGGGACTCGTTGACCCCAAGACAGAGAGGGAAGCGTTTGCCGTGGTACAGTTAAGGCAGGACAACAAGGAGGGCACGATGTATAATATGGTGGGCTTCCAGACTCACCTGACCTTCCCCGAGCA
>JAZSLY010000188.1:0-2582 GCA_045535585.1 Eubacteriales bacterium | reverse complement strand
GCAACAAAAAAACCGATGCTTGTCATCGGTCTTTTTTGTTGTAGATAATTGGGAGGGATTCGAACCCAATGTGGGCAGATGCCGTTAAGAAAACAGTTCGGGGAACTGTTTTTAGGCAGATGTGCGTAACCTTTAGGTAGAGCCCCTAGTATGCGAAGCAGACGGCGAATCCCGCTCTTTCCGCCAAAAATCGGCAGAGATTATCTGCCGTTTTTTTATCCATTGCGAAAGCAATGGTATATCATCGCACTTAAGTGCGTATATCATCAAGGTCACTCTGTGACCTTGTATCTCATCACGCCAAAGGCGTGTATATCTCCTTTCGCAATGATGATATGCAAAACTTCGTTTTGATGATATACAATTCTTTCAGAATTGATGATATGCACGACTGCGTCGTGATTAAGGGGAATATTTATTTGTAGCCGATGCTTGTCATCGGTCTTTTTTGTTGTAGATAATTGGAGGGATTCGAAGCCCGATAGATAACTACTAAAGCTCAATGCACAAATTGACCATAAATAAGTCCAAATATGACCATTGACATTTATTCATATAATTATTATACTGAAAACGCATAAACCATAGTGTGACGATGAGTTTGGAGGAAAAATTATGGACGCAAAGCTTGTGCTAAACGACAAAAACAATATAGAATTTTGTACTAAATTCATTAAGGTTGAGCTTTCAGTGGCGGATGCACGTACCGCTATGCTTACAAACCTTATCAATGGGGAAAACATACTTCAGAATGATGCAAAACGCCCTTGGTTTTCGTATATTGTAGCGACGAAAAACGAAGAGGACGAGACTATTATAAAGCCGTCAGGAATTGAATTTGGCAAAAAGAAATTCAAGGTTAATTACGAGGACGGCTCCAGCGCCGATTTTGCCGTTGCGGTTAAGGAGAGCTATTTTACCGTGACGATGCTGAAATACGAGCTAAAGGGAAATTACAGCGGAATAGTTTTTGCAAATTTCCCCGGTGACTACGAGTGGGAAGCAAACGTGCCCGACAAATTTGCACTCTCACTTATCCCTATGACTACCTCTGCAACCGTGGACACCTATCCCGGTGGCTTTACAAAGAACGTTTACGCCTTTACTCCTACAAACATCGGCTTTAACTTCAAGAACGTAGTGGCAGGCGTTGCCTTCTCTGCTCTTGGTGTGCACCGTGATATACTTAAAGAAATCGTTCTCGCCATTGATCCGAGATACGGTATCAAGAACCTTAACGCAGGTCCCTTCACCTATGAATCAAAAAACTCGTTTTGTGATTACATCATAACCACAAGCAGTATGACCGCCGACAACATTGACACTATTGGTAAGCTTTCAAAGGAATACGGCTTTGAGCAGATTGCTTACCATATAAACTCCTACGGCACAGGCTCTTACGTGCAGGGTGACTTCAACTTCATAGGCTCAAGAACCGATAAGGAAAGAGAGGAAAACAAATTCCTTCCTGCAAAGGAATTTAAGAAGAGAGTTTCGGATAAGCTGTGGAAAAACTACGGAGCATTCTTTTCACTACACACCTATTCCTCGCTTATCGCGCTTGAAGCACACCGTCTGCTCTCCAACCCAAAGTGGCAAAAGCAGATTTCCTACGAGCCAAATACCTTTACGCTTAAAACGGATATGACGGCAGAGGACACGGCATTCAACACAGTTCAGGACGCTACGGTTTTCGAGTGCGACCCTTACAGAACTATGCCGAGGACAAGCACTCACTCCGCCTACTTCCTTATTGATAAAGAAATCGTAAAAATCAAGAATAACGACAAGAGTGGATTTTCCGAGGTTACACGTGCACAATGCGGAACAAAGGCTGCTTATCACAAGGCAGGCGCAGAGATAAGACAGTTGCTTGGTTGGTACTATATGTTCCAGCCGAAGCCCTTCTCCAAGCTTTTCTACCTTCTCGCAAAGCGTACCGCAAAGGCGTATAACGAGGGTGGCTTCAGGGCTATCTATCTTGATGCCTTTGAATCCTTTGCCAAGGGCAAGCTTACAACCCCCGAGGAGCGCACCTACGCATATGCAGAGTTCTACCGTGAGCTTTTGAAAAACTGTAAGATTCCTCCCCTGCTTGAATCCTCCTCTATGTTCCCTTCTCTTTGGGCAGGACGAGGACGATACGGCGCAATGGACCACGCAAAGACGGAGTTCAAGCAGTTCAAGACCAACGACGCAGACGAGAAGAGACCCTGCGGAAACTGGTACTACACGGCGACGCTGGGTTGGTTTAACCCCTGCCCCGATTACGCCAAGGAAATAAAAAATAACCTCTTTAAGACCTGCTTCCGTGACGACCTTGACCATATGGCGTCAATCGGCGTTGCGTACAACTTCGGTACTTGTAACCAGCCCTTTAACATAGCGCTTTATACCAAGCAAACAAGATTCAGAGATAACGTAAAATACTACAACGCTTATTCAATTATGCGTAAGGCGAATTACTTCTCACCGGAGGTAAGAGAAGAGCTGAAAAACCCTGAATTTGAATATAAGATGTTCAAAAAGGAGGACGGCACCTGGGCGTTCAAGCAGATGAGATACTTTAAGAACAGAGTTTT
>JAZSLY010000002.1:0-2947 GCA_045535585.1 Eubacteriales bacterium | reverse complement strand
AAAAACTTTTGCATAGTTGATTTCAAGGTAAAAACTCAAAAATGAGTTTTTTTGTGAAAAATTATATTGTTTTTGACTCTGAACAAACTTCGCTACTGCCGTACAATTGTACGGCGACGAGCTTCAGTTTGTCCATTCACGGCATTTTTTCCTATCTCCTATGAGTCAGGGCTGTTTAAAAACTCTAATTGAGTTTTTAAACAGCCCCTTGACTTTAAAGGATGCTAACGTATTGGAAACGGCAACCTCTCCGAAATAATTCTGTCTGTGTTAACGTAGACGTTTTCACGCTTGAAGCCGAGAGTTTTGACGTATGTACGGTTGCGCTCTACGCCGATATTGTGGGTGTTCAGACCTTCGCCACGGTCGGCAAACCAGAACTTCTCACTTATGGGGAAGAAGGCGACCTTAGCGCCAATGAGCTCGTAGCAACGGCGCGACACGTTTCCGCATCCGTGGTGTCCCATCTGTACTATATCGCTTTTCAGCTTGTCCGCCACGTCGTTTATAAGGTGGTAATTTGTTCTGTATTCGCCGTCGCCGAGGAACATTATAGTCTGTCCGCTTTCCTCGTGGGTCATCTTGTAGACAACGCTGGAGTCGTTGGTGTCAAGAAGGTGGTAGTCCTCCTTCACGGGCGTCCATATGACCTCGAATTTTATATCGTCCACCGATATGACGTCACCCGTATTCACCCGTATAACCTCAGCGCCCGTAGCGTCGGAGGCAAGAATTGCGCGGAGGGCAGGCATATGATGGGGAATTTTCTCCACGGAGACGGAGGTGTAGAAGTCCTCGTCGCAGAAGCCGTGATAGACCTTTTCCACCGTCAGAGCGCCACGGTACTTTTCCTCCTTGCATATTGCGTAATAAGCGCCGAAATGGTCGCCGTGAAGATGTGAGAAGAGCCATGCGCTGACGTGGGGCTTGTCACTTCCCGACAGAGTTTTCAGGCATTCAATAAGCCTTTCGGCTTCGGGCTCACATCCTCCGTCGATGACGATAAGCCTTTCGTCCTTCGTCTTGATAATAAAGCTCTGGTTATTCCATTCAAGGTGCCCCGTGGGCTGTAAAAAGTAAAGTGATGCGCCCTTGATGAATTCGGGTCGCTGACGGTAAAATTCCTCGTTGGTATGGCGGTAATCGTAGGCGTCGGGCATTTCAAGGTCGGGGCGCTCGGGGTAGACGTCAAAGGGTGCCCAGACGAAATCGTAGCCCAAGATATCCGTCACGAAGCGGTAGGAGGCAAAGGCGGTGGAAAGCGCACCGTCGTTCATATGGTTGTAGGAATAGAACTCCGTCGGCTCTTCAAAAATGCGCTTGCCAAGACCCGTCAGGTAAAGGCGCTTGCCTTTTTTGAAGATAAGGTACTCGTAGTGAAGGTCGGTGCTTCTCTCTATTTTAAGCTCGTCCAGCGCCTCTCGGTTTGTTTCACCCACAACTATTTCAAGGTCGGTGGGGGAGGAAGCGTCGGTCTCTATGGGGAGAGTTTTTCCGCAGACAAGGCGGACGTTCTGCCTGATAAACGATGCCGCACGCAGCTCACCCGGCACCGCGTTTTCGGGAATGATAATTTTGTAGTCAACGATTTTCATTGTATTAGTCCTTTCTCGTCGCAACACGACAATTCATTTTAGCACAAGAGCCAAAAAAATGCAAGACGAACTCTTGACATCATTTTTCAATAGTGGTATAATTGAGCCAAATTATTTCATAGAAGGTGGAAAAATGAAAATTACCGACGTCAGAGTACACCCGGGTGACACGGGATTTTTGATAGATAACGGCGTGACGAGCATCCTTTACGATACGGGCTTTGCCTTTACGGGCACGGCGCTTGCCGAACGTGTGAAGGCTCTTTTAGGGGAGAGACCCCTTGACTATATCGTCCTCACTCACTCCCATTACGACCATACCCTCGGTGTGCCCTACGTGAAGAAGATGTACCCCGACGCCGTGGTCGTTGCAGGGGAATATGATAAGGAAACCTTTAAAAAGCCCCACGCCATAGCGAAGATGCGAGAGCTTGACCGCGCCTTTGCCCACACCTGCGGAGTGGAGGACTATGAGGACCTTATCGACAAGCTTTCGGTGGATATGGTGGTTTCCGACGGGGAGCGCTTCAGCCTTGGAAGCTTTGACGTTCAGGCAATCAACCTGCCCGGTCACACGAAAAGCTGTCTCGGCTTTCTTTTGGAAAAGGAGAAAATTCTCCTTTGCAGTGAGTCTATCGGCGTTTTCGACGGAAAAGAGACGGTTATGCCCATTTATCTCGTCAGCTACCAAGACACGAGAGAGTCTATTCTCAAGGTAAAGGAGTTAGATTTGAACGGGCTTCTTATTTCCCACTACGGCTTGATTGACCGTGAGAAAACACAACTCTACCTTGACCGTGCACTTTATTTCACCGACGAAACCACCCTTCATATAAAGGAAAGCCTTGAAAAAGGCGTTGACAAAAGTGATATTTTGCAAGAGGTAAAGGAAAAGTTTTACGACGGAAACTTTGAAAAATACTATCCAATCAATGCATTCAGGCTCAACACAAGCATTATGATAGACGTAATTGAAAAGGAGATGTTAAAAAAGTCGTGAGCGTCAAAAACAAAAAAGAAAAACATTTAAGGCTATTCTAAAGATTTTTGCATAGTTGATTTTAAGGTAAAAACTCAAAAATGAGTTTTTCCATAAAAATTATATTGTTTTTGACTCTGAACAAACTTCGCTACAGCGATAAGCTTTAGCCTCGCACACCGCTCGGCTACGCTTCCTGCACGGCTTGAATTTTTGCTCGTTTCGCGAAACGCTTCACGGCAAAAATCCCCCGCTAGTGCCGTACAATCGTACGGCGACAAGCTTCAGTTTGTCCATTCACGGCATTTTTTCCTATCTCCTTAAGAGTCAGGGACTGTTTAAAAACTCTAATTGAGTTTTTAAACTGCCCCTT
>JAZSLY010000068.1:0-2645 GCA_045535585.1 Eubacteriales bacterium | reverse complement strand
GAGGAAATCATATGGTAAATACAAAAATTGATTTATGCTCTGTCGAGCTTGACAATCCCATTATTCCTGCCAGCGGAACCTTTGGCTTCGGATATGAATTTGCCGAGCTTTACGACATAAACGTTCTCGGAACGTTTTCCTTCAAGGGCACCACGAGAGAAGCACGCTTTGGAAACCCCACTCCAAGAATTGCAGAGTGTGATGCAGGTATGATAAACTCCGTAGGCTTGCAAAACCCCGGCGTTGAGGAGGTTATCAAAACCGAATTACCAAAGCTGAAAAAGTGCTTTAATAAGCCCGTTATGGCAAACGTCAGCGGATTTTCTATCGACGAATACCGTGAGACCTGCGCTATGCTTGACGGCGAAGAGCAGATAGGCTGGTTTGAAGTTAATATCAGCTGTCCCAACGTTCACGGCGGAGGTATGAGCTTCGGTACGTCTCCGAGTCTTGCGGGAGAGGTTACCCGTGCCGTGAAGGAAGTAACCACAAAGCCCGTCTTTATCAAGCTTTCTCCCAACGTTTCCGACATCGTGTCTATTGCAAAGGCTTGTGAGGACAACGGCGCCGACGGAATAAGCCTTATCAACACTTTGCTTGGTATGAGAATAGACCTCAAGACCCGTAAACCCGTTATTGCAAATAAAATGGGCGGTTTTTCAGGTCCTGCCATTAAGCCCGTCGCTTTGAGAATGGTATATCAGGTGTTTGAAGCCGTTAAAATCCCCATTATAGGTATGGGCGGTATATCTACTGCCGAGGACGTTATCGAAATGATGCTTGCAGGCGCAACTGCAGTAGAGGTAGGTGCGGCAAATCTCGTTGACCCATTTGCCTGCAGAGATATTATAGCTGACCTGCCACGCGTTATGGAAAAATATAAAATAGATAATTTAAAGGATATTATAGGAGGTGCTCACTAATGGGACGCGACGTAATCATCGCCTGTGACTTTTCCACAAAGGCAGACGTAATGAATTTTCTTGATAAATTTCAAGGGGTAAAGCCCTTCGTAAAGATCGGTATGGAGCTTTTTTATGCCGAGGGACCCGAAATAGTTAGAGAGATTAAAAAGAGAGGCCACAAAATTTTTCTTGATCTTAAGCTTCACGATATTCCCAACACCGTAAAAAAATCAATGGCTGTGCTTTCACGCCTTGACGTTGACATGACTAACCTTCACGCATCGGGAACGATAGCCATGATGGAGGCGGCAATAGAAGGACTTACCCGTCCCGACGGCACACGCCCTCTGCTTATCGCCGTAACTCAGCTCACCTCAACAAGCGAGGAGAGACTTAAAAAGGATCTTCTTATAAACGAGTCAATGGAGAAAACCGTTCTTCACTATGCAAAGAACGCTATGCTTGCAGGTCTTGACGGCGTTGTTTGCTCTCCTCTTGAAGCAGAGAGTGTTCACAACACCTGCGGTAAAAAGTTCCTCACCGTAACCCCCGGCGTCAGATTTGCCGATGGTGACGTCGGTGACCAGGTTCGTGTTATGACACCTGCAGAAGCAAAGAAGATTGGCTCGGATTACATAGTTGTAGGCAGACCCATCACCGCTGCTGCCGACCCCGTTGAAGCGTATAACCGTTGTGTAAGAGAATTCGTAGATTAAAGGAGAAATAAAATGGAAAAACTTATTGCTAAGGATTTATTAAAGATTAAGGCGGTTTTCTTCCGTCCCGAAGAGCCTTTCACATGGGCTAGCGGAATTAAAAGCCCCGTATACTGCGATAACCGTCTCACCCTGACCGCGCCCGACGTTAGATGTGACGTAGAAAACGGACTTGCAAAGCTTATTCAGGAGAATTTCCCTGAGGCTGAGGTGCTTATGGGAACTTCAACCGCAGGTATCGCTCACGCCGCAATCACGGGTCACATTCTCGGTATGCCTATGGGCTACGTAAGAAGCGGTGCAAAGGACCACGGCAGACAGAATCAGATTGAAGGTAAGCTTGAAAAGGGCGACAAGGTAGTAGTAGTAGAGGACCTTATTTCAACAGGTGGCAGCGTAATCGAGGTCGTTAACGTTCTTCGTGAGGCTGGTGCCGAGGTGCTTGGTATAGTTTCAATCTTCACCTACGGTATGAAGAAGGGTCTTGACAGACTTGCCGAAGCAAACGTAAAGAATATAAGCCTTACTAATTTCGATACTATTGCACAGGTTGCGGCAGAAGAAGGATATATCAAGGAAGAGGATATCGCCCGTCTTATCGCATTCAGAAACAATCCCTCCGATGAATCCTGGATCGGTAGTGCGAAATGAGAAGCGTAATAGATATTTTCGACCTTTCCGTTCAGGAAATTGAGGAGCTTATAAAGGTTGCTAACGATATTATTGCAAACCCTCAAAATTATTCGGAAAAATGCCGCGGCAAGAAGCTTGCAACACTCTTTTTTGAGCCTTCTACAAGAACGAGACTCAGCTTTGAAGCGGCTATGTACGAGCTTGGCGGAAACGTGCTTTCAATGTCGGATGCAGGCTCAAGCTCTGCAAAGAAGGGCGAAAGCGTTGCCGATACTGCAAAGGTAATTTCCTGCTATGCTGATATTATGGCTATCCGTCATCCAAAGGAGGGCGCGCCCCTTGTTGCTTCGATGAACTCCACCGTGCCCGTAATCAACGCAGGCGACGGCGG
>JAZSLY010000019.1:0-8253 GCA_045535585.1 Eubacteriales bacterium | reverse complement strand
TTGTGTCTACTAACTATTGACTATTTCAGACAAAATCCGAAGGAGTATTTTTATATTCCTTCGGATTTTTGCTTATTGATATTTTTTTGAATAAACCCTATGTTTAAGCAAAAAAAACGAAAAAAAGTCAAAAATTTTTATTGATTTTACAAATTTTCTTATCTCTTTTGTATTGCAAAAGTGTAAAATACTTGCTATAATTGAGCCAAAGAGGAAAGCTGATAAGGGTTCGGCTTAAGCTCTTAAAATCTTAAAAACATTAGAATTTTTTTGGAGGAAATTATCATGCAGACAAGAAGTTAGTTTTTGGTGTTGTAGGCTTGAACATGGGTAACGGTCAGCTTACAGGCGCAATCGATCTTGGCTACGAAATCGGCGCTATCTGCGATATCGACGAGGCACAGCTCAAGAAGATTGGCGACTTACACAATATTCCCGAGGACAGACGTTTCACAGACTATAAGGAGCTTGTAAAGAATCCTAACATCGACGCAGTTGTTATTGCTACTCCCGACCAGCTTCACAGAAGCATGACAGAGGAGTTCCTTGCAGCAGGTAAACACGTTCTTTGCGAGAAGCCTCTTGCAATTACACGTGAGGACCTTGATGCTATCATCACAGCCGCTAAAAAGAGCGACAAGGTTTGTATGGTAGGTCAGATCTCTCGTTTCGCTCCCGCTTTCGCTAAGGCTAAGGAGCTTATCGAGGCAGGTACAATCGGCGAGCTTTACTATGTAGAGTCCGAGTATGCTCACGACTATATGAGAATTATGTCAGGCGCAAGAGAGTGGCGTCGTGACCCCAACCGTCATGGTGTTATCGGCGGTGGCTGTCACGCAGTTGACCTTCTCCGTTGGCTTGCAGGCGACCCCTACGAAGTATTTGCTTACGGCGTACATAAGCTTCTTCCTATGGTTCCCCACGACGATGCAACAATTGCTATTATGAAGTTCCCCAACAACGTCATCGGTAAGGTATTCGTTTCCACAGGTTGTAAGCGCAGCTACACCATGAGAACAGTTATCTACGGTACAAAGGGTACTATCATCTGTGACAACACATCTGACACAATGCAGCTCTTCACCGTTGACGATACAGAGTGGACCAAGCCCGTTGAGATTCTTCCCGTTGAGATCAAGAACCACAACGCTAAGCGCGAGGTTGAGGTATTCGTTGACGCTATCAACGGCGGTGAGCTTATGATGACTGCTGAAGAGGGTGCAAGAACTTGTGCCGCTTGTATGGCTATTATTGAGTCTGCCAAAGAGGGCGGAAAGATCATTACTCCCGACTACAACTTCGTTAAGTAATTTAGCTCTAAATAAAAATCCAAGGAACAACAGTTCCTTGGATTTTTTTTATTTACTAAGAAATTGCGTAGCAATTGTTATAGCATTGAAAGCTCTCTCATGTGCCTCCACTCCTTCGGGGGAAGCCCGTAATATTTTTTGAAGGTCTTTGAAAAATATTCAATATTGGAAAATCCGCACGCCTCGGCTACCTCGTGAATGGGGGTATAGCCGTCCGCAAGAAGTCTTGTTGCCATCTGCATTCTTTTCTTCAAAACGTATTCCATTACCGTCATTCCGAATTCCTCCTTGAGATGCTCGGTCAAGGTAACGGTACTGCAATGCAGATGGGAGGCAAACTTTGAAAGGGTGATTTTCTCGGAAAGGTGGCTCTTGATATATCCCTTTGCCATCAGCCCTATGGACTCGTTGGAATTGGCAATAAGATTATTGTTTTCTATGTATTCGGCAAGCACGGGAAGCATTTCCGCAAAGGCTTCAAGCGTTTCTTTGGAATATCTGGGGATTTCGTCAACCATCTTATTTATACTATCTTCATCGGGAGAAGCTGTGGCGCCACGTGCGCTTTCAAGGGCGGCTTGACGGTGAGCGTCATCGTCCTCTATCGCCATACCCAAAAAGAGATATGCCACAACCTCCTCCTTGTCCATAATGGGCGATATCGCTTCAAATATCCCGTAAGGGCAGGTGTAGGTAACCGTCTCTCTCGTCTTGCGGGCAAGCTCAAGGTGGGTGTCGTCCGATTTGTTGCAGGTGGTAAGGTTCTCCGGGCTTTTGTGGATGTGGTTACAAAAGTTCGCGCTGGGGTATCTTCGCGCAATGATTTTATTGTTCAGGTCAACCACCGCAATGTCCATACCTGAGATTTTATAAAAGCTCTGCAGAAGCTTTTCAAGCCTTGATAAATTCATATTTTCTCTCCGCTTTTCAAACCGTTTTCCGTACTTCCATTATAATAACACAAAATAAAAAAATATCAATAGAAAATACAAAAAAACTTATCGAAAATACAACTTTTATTTTCTTTTTCTATTGTAAAATCCAAAAGTAGTTGGTATAATGGTAATGATGAAAAGTATGCTTTTTTATGTAGAAATCAGTACTGAAGGCAAAGCTTTTCAATAAACTAAAATATTATTATTTAACCGAACAGGAGAAAAATTATGTTAAAGGTTGGATTTTACGAAAAGGAAATTACACCGCCTCTCGGTGCGGATATGCCCGGTGGATTTTCACATCACTATGCCAAGAAAGTGGCAGAAAGGCTTTACGCTAAGGCTGCGGCGCTTAATCTTGGAGATAAGACGGTTATCATTATTTCTCTTGATATGCTTAAAACAATTCCCGAAACCTATGAGAATATACATAAGAGAATAACAGAATACACGGGCATTCCCGAGGAATGCATTATGGTTGGCGCCACCCACACACATACGGGTCCGTCACTCCATGTGGAGAGTAACGAGCATGGCACCTACGACGCTGCATATTGCAACGTTATGGAGCGCCTTGCGGCAGATGCGGCAATCCTTGCTTATCAGAGAATGGTACCTGCAACGGTTAGATTTAATCACAGTCGGGAGGAGGGACTTACCTTCAACCGCAACTACGTAATGAAGGACGGAAACGTTCGCACGAATCCCGGCTACGACAACCCCGACGTAGTTCGTCCCTTCGGTCCTGCCGACGAGGACTTTGCAACTCTCTTCTTCTACAACGAGGCAGGAGAGCCTATCGGCGCTATGGCAAACTTTGCTTGCCATAATTGTTCCACTCAAACTCCTGGAGTTCTCAGCTCAGACTATGCAGGCGTTCTTTCCAATGGACTTAAAAAGGAGCTTGGCGACGATTTCGTAACGCTCTTCCTTACGGGCGCTTGCGGAAACCTTAACCACATTAACTTAAACCTTGACCCTGCCATCCGCCGTGACCCAAGACATCGTGTAATTGGTGCACGTCTCGCTGAGGCGGCTATCCGTCATATGAAGGACAACGTTGAAGTTAAGGTGGACACCCTTGACAGCCGAAAGGACTACGTTCCTATGGGCAAGCAGTATTTCTCCGAGGAAGAGGTGGAGGAGTACCGTGAATTGAAGAGAACTATTCCTCTTGAAGGACTTCGCGTTGACATAAGCAAGACCGAAAGCCGTGAATACAAGCGCGGCAGAGCAGAGAGAGTCATATATATTGCAGAGCTTCCTGAGAAGGTGCCCCTTTGCGTGCAGACGGTAAGGCTTGGCGATATTATGATTTATGCACTTCCCAACGAAATTTATACGGAGTACGGACTTGAATTAAAAGAAAAGTCACCCTCGAAGATAACACTCGTCTCCACCCTTTCAAACGGCAGCTATTGCTACGTGCCCGTACCTGAAGCAAGAGGCAAGACCATCTACGAAGCATCAAAGACGTCGGCTTTCTTTGAAGACAACGCAGGCTCTATCCTTGTGGAAAAGGCTTTGGAGCAAGCAAAGGACATAATGAAATAAAAGGAGAAAAATTATGTTAAAGGTTGGATTTTACGAAAAGGAAATAACACCGCCTCTCGGTGCTGATATGCCCGGTGGCTTTTGCCATCGTTACGGCACGGCGGTAGGCGAGCGCATCTATGCAAAAGCGGCTGCCTTTGAAAATGATGGCAAGACCTTTGTAATCATCACCTGGGATGCAGTTTCTACAACTACTGAATCCTATAAAAGCATTATCAAAAGAGTAAACGAATACACGGGAATTCCCGAGGAAAATATTATTTTCTCCGCAACCCACAGCCATACCTCTTTCCCGATGCACAGAATGCAGGGTGAATTTGATACTCCCGACGAGGCGTTTTTCGACGTTATGGAGCGCCTCAGCGCCGACACGGCAATTCTTGCATATCAGAGAATGGTTCCTGTAACGGTGAAATATAATACCAGCCACGAAAAAGGACTTACCTTCAACCGTAACTACGTAATGAAGGATGGCTCTATCCGTACCAATCCCGCTTGGCACAGTCCCGATATCGTGAAGTCCTTCGGCCCTATCGACGACGAATTCACGACGCTCTTTTTCTACGACGAGGAGCAGAATCCCGTTGGCGCGATAGCAAACTTTGCCTGCCATAACTGCAGTACAATGACGGGGCGTTTCAGATTCAGCTCCGATTACGCAGGCGTGCTTTCCGATTGCATCAAGAAGGAGCTTGGACGCGAATTTGTGACAATCTTCCTGTCGGGTGCTTGTGGAAATCTTAATCACTTGAACCCTTATAGAGACGAGGAGATACACAACCCCTCACGCCATCTTATCATAGGTGAGTCTCTTGCAAAGGCGGCGCTTCGCCATATGGAGAGTGCCGTGGCACTTGAATCGGACTCTATCGACTTTTCAAGTGAGACTATCTACATAAAGCGTCAGCCTCAGACAAAGGAAGAGGTTGAGGAGGCAAAGTATCTTTACGAAACCTTACCCCTTGAGGGTCTTAAATACGATATTGACCACCCCGAGACTAAGGAGTATAAGCGTGCACGCGCTACTGCAACGATAAATATTTCCCGCCGTCCCGACCCCATGCCCTATAAGGTGCAGGTGGCAAGACTTGGTGACGTTATGATATACGGACTTCAGGGTGAGGTCTACTGCGAATACGGTATGGATATCAAGGCAGGCTCACCCTCAAGGGGTGCGATGATCTCCACCCTTTCAAACGGCGACCCATGTTGTTACATTCCTACGCCCGAGTCGAGAGGAACCACCATTTACGAAGCGCAGAAAACTTCTGCCTACCTTGCGGATGACGCAGGTGAAATAATAGTTAAAGAGGCACTTTCTCAGGCTGAAAAAATAAAATAAAATAAAAGGAGCTATTTTATGCTTAAAGTCGGATTTTACGAAAAAGAAATTACGCCACCCCTTGGCGACGATATCCCCGGTTACTCAGGACCCAGAACTTCTACGACTATCCACGACCCTCTTTTCACGAGAGCAATTTCCGTTCGCACGGGCGAGGCAGTTTACGAATGCGTTATTATCGTGTCACTTGACCTTATAGGCGTTCCTGACACTCTCTATGATTTCGTGCTTGAGAAGGTAGAAAATTGGACGGGTGTACCCCAGAAAAATATAATGATTACCGCAACTCACAGCCACACCGCAGGTCCTATAAGAGATACGAGCCCCGCGGATTTCCGTATCTTAGACGAGGAATGGTTGAAGGTAACCTCCAACAGTGCCGCAGACGCCGCAATTATGGCGTATCAGAAAATGGTGGACGCTACTGCAGAGTACGCATCTACAACCGTTGAGGGCCTTTCCTTCTGCCGCGACTTTCTTTTGAAGGACGGCGAAATAAGAACAAATCCCAAGTGGCACGACCCTAACATCGTAAAGGCTGCAGGCGCAAACGATACGGAATTCAACGTTGTATTCTTCAAGGATGAAGCGGGTAAGCCCTTCGGTGCAATAGCTAACTTTGCATGCCACCACGACAGTAAGGCAGGCAGAGAGATTTCCGCCGATTATTCGGGCGTCGTTTCCGACAAGATGAAGGACGTTTTCGGACGCAAGTTCGTTAACCTCTTCCTTCAGGGCTTCTGCGGAAACCTTAACCATTGCAACCCCTTCAGAGAGAAGCTGGCGTACGACAAGCCCGCTTACCAGAGAATAGGCGAAGAGCTGGCAAAGGAAGAAGAAGCGCTTTACGGAAATACCACGCCTCTTGATATCTACGGTGTATATTCGGAAAAGAGACTCGTGGCAGTTCCCAAGAGAGAAATCCCCGAAAACGAGCTTGAGGAGGCACTCTGGGCAAGAGACAACCTTATCGTTGACTGGTACCAGATGGACATAAACAAGCCTGAAAATATGATGTTCAAGCGCACTCACGCAACAAGTCTTGAAAAGCTCCATAACGCTCCAAGTAAGCTTCCGTACTACGTTCAGGTAATCCGTCTCGGCGACCTTTCAATTTACGCTATGCCCGGCGAGCCCTACGTAGAGTTCCAGCTTATGCTGAAGGAAAAATCACCCACTAAATACAATATGTTCAGCGGAACCTCTCTCAAGGGTCACGGCGGATATATTCCTACCCCCGAGATGTTCGGCACAAAATCCTATGCAGTTGCATTCGGCAGCAGCCCCGTTGCTCCCGAGGCAGGAGAGATGCTTGTAGACGTGCTTATTGAGGCTGCAGGCGAAATAGATGAACAGGTAAGGAGGTAAAGCTATGTTAAAAGTAGGATTTTACGAAAAAGAAATAACCCCGCCGCTTGGCTCTGATATGCCCGGCTCCTTCAATCACAGATATTCAAAAACCGTGGCTGACCGTCTTTACGCCAAGGCAATATCAATGTCCTTTGAGGACGAAACGGTTATCATAATCGCCCTTGACGCTATCTCCGCAACCAGTATGACCTGTGACAACGTAATAAAAAGAATTACCGAGTATACGGGCGTACCGGGGAAGAATATAATGATAGGCGCATCACACGACCACACGGGTCCTGCAATGCACAGAGTGAGAGGTGAGTTTGACACCGCCGACGAGCCATACTTTGACGTAGAGGAAAGGCTTATTGCCGATGCGGCAATCCTTGCATATCAGAGAATGGTGCCCGCCACCGTCAAATACGGTAAGAGCGTTGAAAAGGGAATTACCTTCAACCGTAACTTTTATATGAAGGACGGCTCTATCCGCACCAATCCGGGCTGGAAAAATCCCGACGTTGACAGAGCCTTCGGTCCTGCCGACGAGGACTTTCTGACACTCTTCTTCTTTGACGAGGAGGGTAAGCCCCTTGGCTCTATAATGAACTTTGCGTGTCATAACTGTTGCGTTTCCATAGGAGGCGCTCTAAGTGCCGACTACGCAGGCGCCCTCTCGGAGAATATGAGAAAGGCACTTGGACGGGATTTCGTTACCGTGTTCCTTGTAGGTGCCAGCGGAAACCTTAACCACGTGGATATCGAGAGAGAAGAAAAGGACTACAAGCCCTCACGGCATATTACTATGGGAAAGCTTCTTGCCGAGGCGGCGCTTCGCCATATGGAGACGGCAGAGTCTCTTAAAGTAGACACTCTTCAAAGCATTAAGGAAGAGATAGCTATCAAGAAGATATATCTTTCCGACGAGGAGGTAGAGGAGGCGCAGTATCTCTACGATACGATGCCCATCGAGGGACTTAAATATAGCATTAACCAGCCCGAGACCAAGGAATATAAGAGAGCAAGAGCAAGTCAGGTGTTATATATTGCAAGACAGCCTGAGAATATCCCTTGCACTATCCAGAGCGTCAGACTTGGCGACGCTTTGATATTCGCCTTCTGCGGAGAGATTTACGCAGAGTACGGAATTGACCTGAAAAAGCGCTCACCTGCAAAGATAAGTATGCTCTCCACTCTTTCAAACGGAAGCGCATTGTGCGACGGAGAATGCTACGTTCCCATTCCCGAGGCGTTTGGCACAACTATTTACGAAGCGCAGAAAACGTCGGCGTTTCTCGTTCCCGAAGCAGGAAGCTTGATGGTGGACGAGGCTATCCGTCAGGCAAATGAGCTTATGAAATAAAATCAGGAAGGTGACAGATATGTTTAAAGTAGGATTTTACGAAAAAGAAATAACTCCACCTCTTGGATGCAGTAGACCGGGAGGTCTGATGACCAACAAAACCCTTGACGTAATGGAGCGTCTTCACGCAAAGGCGATAGCAATGGACCTTGACGGAAGCTCGGCTATCATAATCTCGGTTGATTCCGTCAGCGGTACTCCCGAGCTTTGTCAGCCCGTTGCCCGCCGTGTAAGTGAGTTTACGGGCGTGCCCTTCGAGAATATCAGCGTTTGTGCAACCCATTGCCACACCGCTATTCCCGTACCCGGCAGAAACTCCGAGTCCGACGTTCCCGATGAGCCCTTTTTCGACGTGCTTATCAGAATAGTAAGTCGGAGGCCAAGCGGTCCTTAGGAAGA
>JAZSLY010000028.1:0-3096 GCA_045535585.1 Eubacteriales bacterium | reverse complement strand
CTGATAACAACGTTCTTTACGTTAATACCGATGTAATTAGCCGTATTTTCGCTTTCGCCAACTACAGAGATTTCATATCCGTGCTTGGTGTAGTTCAAGTAGATATACATAAATATCGTAAGAAGAACTACTGTAAGAATGATAACGAGGTGATCGTTATACACCTTGGGAAGACGTCCCAGTCTCATTGGTGAAACAATCTGTGAGCCAAAGGTGTTTTCCCATTGGAAATAAATTATAGAAAGAGTTATAAGTCCCTTGGCAACGTAATTCATCATAAGAGTGAAAAGCGTCTCGTTTGTCTTGAAGAATGCATAGAAAATTGCGGGAATAAATCCCCAAACAGCGCCTGCGATAAGTGCCGCTAAAAGAGAAATTACAAGCAAAAGAGGCGCCGAAACCGCTTCTCCGACAAAGCGGACGGTTGCAAAGGTTGCAAGACATCCCATAAGCACCTGACCCTCAGCACCGCAGTTCCAAAAGCGCATTTTAAACGCAGGAGTTACGGCAAGAGAGACGCAAAGAAGAAGAGAAATATCTCTAAAAAGGCGCCATACAATTCTTTCCGTGCCAAAAGCGCCCTTGAACATCGCGCCCCAAACGAGAACGGGATTCTGCTTGGTGAGAAGAATGGTAACGACAGAGCAAACAACTACCGCCAAAAGAATAGATATTGCTCTGACTATCCATGCCTTCCACCAAGGGAAAGCGTTTCGCTTAACTATATGAAAAAGAGGCTCGTGTTTTTTTAAATGTTTGTTATTGCTCATTTTCATTAGCCTCCTTTTGCGAATTTCCTGTCATCATTACGCCGATTTCTTCCTTTGTGGCACGTCTGCCATCTACCACGCCCGTGATTTTACCCGATGCAATGACAAGAATTCTGTCGCAAAGCTCAAGTAACACGTCGAGGTCCTCACCGACGAAGATAACGGCAACGCCGTTGTCCTTCTGCTCGTTGAGAAGATTGTATATTGTGTAAGAGGAATTTATATCAAGACCTCTTACGGGATACGCTGCCATAAGCACCTTGGGCTTTGAGGCAATCTCTCTGCCTACAAGCACCTTCTGTACGTTACCGCCAGAAAGCTTTCTAACGGGGGTTTTCACGTCGGGAGTTGCAACCTCAAGCTCGTCAACGATTTCCTCAGCGAGCTTTTTGGGATTCTTTCTGTTCAAGAAAATAGAATGGCCCTTCTTATAACTTCTGAGCATCATATTGTCAACGATGTCCATACTGCCTACAAGTCCCATACCGAGTCTGTCCTCGGGAACGAAGGAAAGCCTTACTCCAAGCTCTCTTATCTGCTCGGGAGTACGACGGCGGAGATTGAAGCTCTCGCCCTCGGGGGAATTGTACTTAATTTCTCCGTCGGTCAGGGGCTGGAGACCTGCAATAGCTTCAAGAAGCTCTTTCTGTCCACTTCCTGCAATGCCTGCAACGCCAAGTATCTCTCCCGCCCTTGCTGTGAAGGAAATATTATCAAGGACCTTTACGCCATCAGAATTGACTGATGATATATTTTGAACGACCAAGCGGTCGGATGTGTCGTGTGGATCTGTGCGGTTGATGTTAAGGGAAATCTTTTTACCAACCATAAGCTCTGTGAGCTCGGAGATTGTAGTCTCAGCGGTGACAACGGTTTTCACATGTTCACCTTTTCGAAGGACTGCTACCCTATCCGAAAGAGACATAACCTCGTTCATTTTATGTGTAATTATAACGATGGATTTACCGTCGTCGCGCATACGGCGCAGTACGGCAAAGAGCTTGTCGATTTCCTGAGGTGTAAGAACAGCGGTAGGCTCGTCGAGAATGAGTATATCCGCACCTCTGTATAACACCTTAATAATTTCTACCGTCTGTTTTTCGGATACAGACATTTCGTAAATCTTTTTGTCGGGAGAAATATCGAAGCCGTATCTCTCCGTAATATCGAGCACCTGTCGGCGCGCTTCCGAAAGCTTATACCTTTTATGGTCATTTATACCGAGGACTATATTTTCGGTTGCCGAAAATACGTCAACCAATTTGAAATGCTGGTGTATCATACCGATACTGTAATTGAAGGCATCCTTGGGCGAGGTAATAGTGACCTCCTCACCGTTGACGAAAATTTGTCCTTCATCGGGATAATATATTCCCGAAATCATATTCATCAAAGTTGTCTTACCGCTTCCGTTTTCACCGAGAATTGCCATAATTTCGCCTCGCTTAACGCTGAGGTTGACGTTATTGTTGGCAAGAACAGAGCCAAAACGTTTTGATATATTTTTCAATTCAATAGCGTATGTATTATCCACAAAGAATACCTCCGTAAAAATCGGAAATAGGGCGGTAAAAAGGCTGTAATCAGTACTTTTTCCCGCCCTATTAAAAATCAGTTGAAATTAGTTAAGAAGAGTGATACCGTCGATGTTGATGTCGAAGTAAGGAGCTGAACGGTATTCAGACTCGTGATAGTAACCATCACTTACAACCTTTGTTTCAGCGGTCCATGTATCATCTGTGTCAACGTCTGCAAGGGTTTCCTCGTCAAGAGCTACACCTGCAACTGCAAATGTATCTGTTGCGAATACCTTGAGAGTACCGTCAAGGAACTGAGCCTTTGCTGCATCGATAGCTTCCTGAGTACCTGCTGCTGCAACTGCTGTGTTAAGGTCGGTGAGCTTAACTGAACCTTCCTTGATACCACCACACCAGTCTGTAGGAATATCTTCGCCATTCTGAACAGCTGTGATCATAAGCTCGAAGTAAGGAGCCCAGTCAATTCTTGAAGAAATAATGTATGTGTTGGGGCAAGCGTCAATCGTTGTACCGTTGTATGAAACGTTGGGGATACCTGCCTCTTCACAAGCGGAGGGAGCACCCATAGAGTCAGCGTGCTGGCTAACAAGCTTAGCACCACGGCCGATAAGCACGTTTGCAGCTTCTCTTTCAAGAGCTTCATCGTACCAAGAGCCTGTGAACTGAACTTCCATTGTAGCTGTGGGGCAAACTGAGCGAGCGCCAAGGAAGAATGAAGTGTATCCAGACTTAACCTCAGCGTAGGGGTGAGCACCAACGTAACCGATAAGAGCTTCTTCAGCAGTGAA
>JAZSLY010000033.1:0-2887 GCA_045535585.1 Eubacteriales bacterium | reverse complement strand
GGACAAACGCAGTGATATCAATAACAAAGGAAACGTACCCTTCCTTGTGACGTCCGCATTCCTTTCCGTTGACGTATACTACCGCTTCGTGATCCACTGCTCCGAAGTGAAGGAGAATATCACCCTTCATCTGCTCTTCTGTTATATCAAAATTTCTCTTATACCATACCGAGTTGACAAAATCAACTTCACCTATGCCCGACAGCTTGCTTTCGGGACAGAAGGGCACGTTTATCACCCTGCTGAAGGCGACATTTTCGACAAAAAGTCCTCTTGCCGCACCGCTGACACTCTTGTCAAATTCAAATTGCCACTCACCGTTGAGGTTCTGCCAGTTCTCTCTCATAAATTGAGGCTTTGGATGCTCTGTTCTGTAAATCATAATATCCTCCTTGTTATAGCCGAAGGGAGTCGAACTCTTGTCGGTTTCAGAGGGGAATTTTTACCCCTGCCGTCGTTACATTCCCTTGTAATACGGCAGTATAACTGCGGGAAATGTGCCTTGTCAGGAACAAAAATTCCCGTCTGAAACTTCCCTCGAACCGAGGAAAGATGATTTTTGAGGATAAATATTCCTGCGGAGCGCAGGAATACTATACGTATTACAAGCGACAAAGGGATATTTAGACCAAAAAGGGCTTTTCTCGGCGGCAACGGTTCGATTCCCTTCGGCTTAACGTGGCGAGGGCATCACTGGGGCTGTCGGGAGAGGGCAGAGAGGAGGTACTGAATCTCAAGGCACCGCCCGACACAGTGCAACAGCTTTTACACAGAGATGGAATACTGCCTGCATACCATATGAACAAGAAGCATTGGTACACCGTCATCCTTGACGGTACGGTTAGTGATGAAGAATTATTTGAGCTCATTGACCAAAGCTATCGGTCGGTGAAAAAATAACAAAGGACGTCCTTCAAGACGTCCTTTGTTGTTTTATTCTTCTAAAATAAACTTGATAGCGTCGGCTACCTTTTCGGTGCGGTGCCACTTCTGAGGCATACCACGCATTATTACGTCGGCAAGCTCACCCGAGTTGCACCAGGTGGTCATCAGCACACCGTCGATATGTCCTCTGTCGTGCTCCATAGCGTAGCCGAGGAAATTTGAAATATGCTCTCTTATCCAGCCGGGACTGCACAGCATCCTGAAGCCGTGCTCGGCAAAGATGTCAACCGATGGAAACGCCTTCTCACCCTCGTAATGCCAGTCACAGAAGATAATATCCTTTGCAACGTCATCAATAGCACCCTCGGTGCCGTTGTCAGCCGCCTCGTACGTATTGTAGCCCGTCTCCTCACAGCTGATGAAACGGTCACTCCACATCAGTATCTGTTTACCGTTGGCGGCAAAATGATCGTGCACCGCATTTATCCAGTTGGCAAAAAGCTCACGGTTGGTGTACTTTTTGCACTCGTCACACATTCCGAGATTGAAAACCTCGTCGCATCCGATGTGCATGGCATCTGCTTCAAATACCTCAAGAAGCTCGTCTATCATCTCAAAAAGCACTATCCTCACCAAGGGATTGGTAAGACAAATGCTCCTTGCATAGAATACCGCCTTATCGTCTGCCTGCTCGTCAAATTCGGGATAGGCTCTCAGCAGACCGTCACGGATGTCGGGGATAACCTCGCCGTGACCGTGAAGTATGCCGTCGGTGGGAGTGTTTGGGAGTCCGGACTGATGACCGTAAAGATTCATCTTGGGAAGAAGTCTTATTCCGTGCTTTTTGCAGACAGCCACAAGCTTCTTCACGTCGTCATAGGACAAGGGATCGTAGCCCATACACTCGGGGTGAGTCTTGAATTGGTATCGGTATCTCACCTGCATAACGATGAGGTTTACGCCGTGAGGTGCGAGATAGCTGTCGATAAGCTCTGCTACCTTGTCTACGTCCTTAGTTAAGGGTGCGGTGAGCACAATGCCTTTTGTTTTCCACGGAAGCTTCATATTATTACTCCTTATCTGAACAGTTCAAGTATGGGCTTGACGTTTTTAATAGCGGTTGGCACGTCGGGATGGAAAGCACCCTCAAGGCTTATCCTCAGGTCGTATCCGCATTTTTTCAGCGCTTCTGCCCAAGGCTTGCAGGAATCTATATCCTCAATGGTAGGTATTCTTCTGTCGGCGTTTGCTCTTGCAAGGTGAGCGTGACGGAGCATTCCATTTGAGCTTTCCACAGCGTCAAGAGTCTCACCGCTTTTGAATACGTGGAAGAAGTCGACCAGACACTTTACCTTTTCGTGTCCCGCTCTTGCACAATACTCCAGACCCTCGGCAACCGTGTTGATAAGATTGGTCTCCTTTTCCTGCAGAGGCTCGATGGCAATCTCCATACCGACGTTGCCCGCCTCCTCACCGCATACACGAAGCACGTCAACAAACTGCGCCTCGGCGGTTTTTCTGTCAAAGCCATCGGGAATCTTTCTTGCAGTACCGCTGCCAAGGACCGCAACCTTACCTCCAAGCTCTGAAGCCCTTGCAAAGCCGCGCTTTGCGTAGTCACGGATGAGACGAAGGTCAACGCCGTCACCTGTCAGCCTGACGTCACCCGGGAAAAATCCGTTGAAGGCTTCTGCAGGGAAGGAGTGCTTCTCAACCTCACCGTATGCCTTTTTGAATTCCTCGTCGCTCATTGCATTGACCACGCTGAAGGCAAGCTCAATATAATCAAAGCCCTCACTCTTTATAAGCTCTATGTTGGTATAAGGATTACAAACACCGAATTTCATATTTTTTCTCCTTTTTTATTGACAAGCTTCTATATTATGAATTATAATGCATACAGATAAAAAAATCAAGTAATGAGGTTAAAATTATGGGATACAGATTTATAAGATTTCCCGAGGGTAAGGGAAAGGCTGTTACCTTCAGCTATGACGACGGA
>JAZSLY010000151.1:0-8533 GCA_045535585.1 Eubacteriales bacterium | reverse complement strand
GGACAAACTCGAAAGCATACTAAAAGAAATCGGTATCAATGACGAGTACGAGGAGTATTTCATCACAGACTACGAAACATCGTTCTGCGGTCTGCGTGATATGCTCGGAGAGTATGAGAGCATTGAAATGCTGAACGAGCTTGCGGAGATGCTTGAAGCCTTGTCAAGTGACGAGGAAGAGAAGCTGAACGCCCTTCTGGAAGTGGAGTGTTGCAGGAATGTAACAGACTTCAAATCACTTATCGAAAGTCTTGACGAGTTCGACCTTATCACCGACATTGACGATGACGATGATTTAGGGCGGTACTTAATAGATGAGTGTTGCTGTCTTGATGTTCCAGAACACCTCAAATCCTACATAGACTATGAAGCCTATGGCAGAGATGTAAGGCTCGAACAGAGCATTACCTACACCACATACGGCTGTCTCTTTGATAATCGTTGAAGAAAGTTTTGCAAAAGGTCTTTTAGAAGAACCAGAGCGGTAGAAGAAATTTCAAAATGTGTTATGATATAAACGTAGATACAACCCAAGTATCTTAACATCGAAATTTTACAGGAGGTTTTATATATTATGAAAACAACAATAACTACTACTTCAACTACTACGGTTAATTCTTCTAAAGAAATGTTCATTTATGCGGATGAGGTTTCTAAGACCTTAGGCGTTTCTAGAGCTTATGCTTATCGCATTATCAAGCAATTCAATTTGGAACTGTCGGAAAAAGGGTATATGACCATTGAAGGCAGAACAAGCAGAAAGTTTTTTGACGAAAAATTTTACAGAAAGGTATTTTAAGTTATGAGTAATTTCAAGAGTTCAGTTAATAAGTATGGCGATAATAAGTATCGTGTAGATTTCAGTTACATTTCCCCAGACGGAAAAAGACACCGCACTTGTAAGAGAGGTTTTGCTCGTCAAAAAGATGCGGTACGTTGGCAAAAAGAAGAAATGCCAATGGTTATTAAGCAGTTAGAACAAGTTGAGATTTTAGACGAAAATTTGACTATGGGCGAACTCATTGCGGAGTATATGGAATATTCATCTGCTCGTAGGCGTGTTACCACGTGTGGAACGAAGGGACATATTGTAGACAAAAAGATTCTACCTTATTTCAAGGACAAGCGTGTATTCAAGGTTACGCCTTGGGAGATTGAGAAATGGCAAAACGAACTTCTCAAATCCCAAACCCCTAATGGCAAAGAGTATTCCGACACTTATGTTCGCACTATTCGTAGTCAATTAACGGCTATTTTCAATTATGCTGTGCGCTTGCATAATCTTCCCTCAAATCCTATGGATAAGGTGGAGATGATAGGTAAAAAGCGTTCTAATAAGGAGAGACCGTACTGGAATGCTGAACAGTACAAACTCTTTAGAAACCAAATAGCAGACAAGCCTGTGTATTTTTACGCCTTTGAGGTTCTTTTCTGGTGTGGTTTAAGGCTTGGGGAAATGTTAGCCATAACTCCAGATGCAATAGATTTGGAGAAGCAAACTCTTAAAGTCAGTAAATCACTTCAACGTATCGGTGGTGAAGATGTAATTACACCGCCCAAAACTGACAGCAGTTATAGAACTGTTCATCTTCCTAAATACTTGGCTGACGAATTAAAAGAATATATCGATAGCTTGTATGAAGTGAGAAATGATGAACGTATCTTCCCACTATCCAAATCTGGAATACACCACGTTTTAGAGAATGGTTGCAAAGCCTGCGGTCTTGATAAAATACCTGTTCATTCACTTCGTCACAGCCATATTTCAATGCTCTCAAATATGAATGTTCCATATATTTCTATCCAAGAAAGAGTTGGGCACTCAAAAAGAAGCATAACCGATATTTATTCCCACGGATATGAAAGTAGCGGTAAAGAAGTGGCAGAAATGCTTAATAAGATTATGGAGGAAATGGCAGATGTCAGCGAAGAATCTGGACAGCAAACAACGGTGGCGTAGTGTGAGCGTTGGTTTTAGAGTATCAACGCAAGAGGCATACAATATTGATATGTTGGTAAAGACTTCTGGACTTACAAAGCAGGAGTACATAATCAAACGCTTAATGTGTGAGGACATCACAATTCACCCTAATAGTCGTATTCTAAAAATCCTCTGTCAGTATCTAACGGAACTGACAGAGGAACTGAAAAGAATTGAACATATAGGGCAGGAAAAAGATGTACTCGAAAACATCACATATCTGGTTGAACTGATTGCGAAGATAAAAGACTAATCCTTGATACCGATTAAAAATTGGTAGAACACTTTACCTATTTATAAACAAAAATAAATATGCTATAATATAAATGTGAAAAGGAAATGCTACCTTTCACATTCGGGGTAACACCTCGTTGTATTGAAATATTTTTGTTAAAGCCAAATAGCATAGTCCTAAAAGTTTTCATAATATCGTGTATGTACTCAACTTCATATAACTAATATAGAATTTAAAGTTTTCAAAAAATAAGCATACCACGAGAAAACAACAGACAACTGCAAAAGGCACAAAAAATGCTCTGCCATAAAAAGCAGAGCATTTTTGTTTAATATTAAGTTATATCACCTAAAATGGAGTGTTGTCAAAGTGTTGTCAAAACGCTTTGCTGAACTCCGAAAACCCTGTAAAATAAGGCTTTTTCAAGGGTTTTGTATTATTCCCACTCAATCGTGCCTATAGGCTTGGGTGTGAGGTCGTAGAGGACGCGGTTAATGCCTTCTACCTCGTGGGTTATTCTGTCGGTAATTTTATGAAGGAGTGCGTAGGGGATTTCTTCTATTGTGGCGCTCATTGCGTCGGTTGTATTTACGGCGCGGATGATGGCGGGCCAGCCCTCGTATCTCTTGCCGTCACGGACGCCTACGCTCTTGAAATCGGGTACAGCGATGAAGTACTGCCATACCTTACCTGCAAGACCTGCGTTATCGAATTCTTCTCTGAGAATAGCGTCTGCCTCGCGGAGTGCGTGAAGTCTGTCGCGGGTAATTGCGCCAAGGCATCTGACACCGAGACCGGGACCAGGGAATGGCTGACGGTAAACCATTGCGTGAGGAAGTCCGAGAGCTTCGCCTACAACGCGCACCTCGTCCTTATAGAGAAGCTTTACGGGCTCTACAAGCTCGAACTGCATTTCCTCGGGGAGACCGCCTACGTTATGGTGAGCCTTTACGCCCTTGGATTCGATAATATCGGGGTAGATAGTGCCCTGAGCGAGAAATGAAATTCCGCTAAGCTTTCTTGCTTCCTCGTCGAATACCTTTATAAATTCACCACCGATAATCTTACGCTTTCTTTCGGGCTCTTCAACGCCTGCAAGAAGGTCAAGGAAGCGGTCGGTAGCATCGATATATATAAGGTTTGCGTCAAGCTCTTTGCCGAAAACGTCGATAACCTGCTCGCTTTCGCCCTTACGCATAAGTCCGTGATTTACGTGGACACAAACAAGCTGGCGTCCGATAGCCTTTATAAGAAGTGCCGCTACAACCGAGCTGTCAACACCGCCCGAAAGAGCCAATAAAACCTTTTTGTCACCAACCTGCGCCTGAATTTTCTTTACCTCGGCATCAATAAACGCGTTAGCAAGTTCAAGAGTCGTAATTCTCTGCATAGAGTCAGGTCTGATATTTGTATCCATAAAAATCCCCCCAAAAAGTTATTTAATAAACTAAAAATATTATAGAATATATTATAATAAAAACTTGGAAAATTGTCAATTATTTTCTTTGATTTATTTGATACAATTTTAATATTTATCAAATTTGAGCAGATTTGTTTTATTTTTTCAAAAACTATGGAAATTTATTCTGTTTTGTGTTAGTATATATTATTACCAATCATAAGAGGACGAAACAATGAAAATAATTATTTTCGGATGCGGAAAAATAGGGTCTGCCATTATTTCGAGTCTTGTAAACGAAGGACACGAAATCGTGGCTATCGACCGTGACCCCGCAGTAATTGAAGAAATAACAACACAATACGACGTAATGGGACTTTGCGGAAACGGTGTTGACTGTAATATTATGAACGAGGCGGGAGTAGGTCTTGCCGAGCTTTTCATTGCGGTTACAGGCTCGGATGAGCTTAATATGCTCAGTTGCTTTCTGGCAAAGAGTCTTGGCGCAAAGAACACTATTGCGAGAATAAGAACTCCCGAATATAACGACAGCGACCTCGTTTACCTGAAGCAAAAGCTGAATATGTCGGTAACGTTAAACCCAGAGTCACTTGTAGCGCACGAGATTTACGATATACTCCACTTCCCTTCTGCAATTAAGGTTGAGACCTTTTCAAGCAGAAGCTTTAAAATCATCGACTTTATAGTAAAAGAGGATTCTCCCTTTGCCAATACAACTCTGTGGGAAGCAAGGAAGCAGACGCAAACGAAATTCCTTATATGCCACGTTGTGAGAGGGGATGAGGTTTTCATCCCCGACGGTAATTTCAGGGTTTTACCGGGTGACAAAATTGGTTTTACCGCTCCGAAGCGTGACCTTTCCAAGCTGATTTCCACCTCTTCGGGTAGAAAAAGGCTCAAAAACGTCATTATACTCGGCGCAAGCAAAATTTCCTACTATCTTTCAAAGTTGCTTATTGAAGAAGGTATAAACGTCAAGATAATTGAAATCGACAAAGAAAGATGTCTGGAAATGTCCAACGTCCTCCCTGACGTGACATTTATTAACGGCGATGGAATGAATCAGGAAATTCTTCTGGAGGAAGGACTGAAGGACGCCGATGCATTTATTGCGTTGACGGGAAACGATGAGCAGAATATTCTCTCCTCCTTTGCGGCAAGCGGACAGAGCGTGCCTACGGTTATAGCCAAGGTAAACAAGCCTGAGCTTGCAATAACTGCGGAAAAGCTGGGGCTTGACAGAATAGTTTCCACAAAGAGCTCGATTTCAAGCATTATTGCAAGGTATGCAAGAGCTATAGAGAATTCACTTGGCAGTAACGTTGAAACGCTATATAAGCTCATGGACGGCAAAGCCGAGGTGCTGGAATTCAACGTGCTTCCAGATTTTAAGGGCACGAACATTCCCCTGAGGGATATGAAGCTTCAAAAGAACATTCTTATTACGGGTATCATCAGGAACAGGCAACCAATAATTCCGTCAGGTGAGGACGTTATTCTTCCCTACGACAAGGTGGTTGTAGTTGCTTCGGGCAGACAGCTGGATGACCTGAACGACATTCTGGAATAAGGAGCTAAAATGAATAAAAAACTTGTTTTAAACGTTATGGGCAAGCTTTTGATAGCGCTGGCGCTCATACTTCTTGCTCCTGCCGTGGTTTCGCTGATATATAAGGAAAACGAAGCGTTCTACTTTGTTTTCACCTCCGCTATATCGCTTGTAATCGGCTTGATAATCAACCTTTTAACAAAAAACAAAAGCAAGGTTATGTACGCCAAGGAGGGCTTTGTAATAGTTGCGCTGGCGTGGGTGGTAACCTCAATTATCGGCGCTCTTCCCTTTTATCTCAGCGGTGAGATTCCAAGCTACATTGACGCACTTTTTGAAACGGTAAGCGGATTTACCACTACGGGTGCCAGCATTATTACCGACATAACGGCAATCAGCCACGGTATGTTATTCTGGCGAAGCCTGACTCATTGGATAGGCGGTATGGGCGTTCTGGTGTTTATATTGGCATTCGTGTCAAGTATTTCTGACCGTTCAATACACATTCTCAGAGCTGAAATGCCAGGGCCTATCGTTGGAAAAATAGTTCCACGTTCAAAAGATACGTCCTTTGTTCTTTATTTGATTTATTTTGTAATGACCTTGTTTCAAATAGTACTTCTTTGGTGCGGAGATATGAATTTATTTGAAAGCGTTATTCACGCCTTTGGTACTGCGGGTACCGGTGGTTTTGGAACAAAGGGAGACAGTCTTGCCGGCTATTCTCCCTATTCTCAATGGGTGATTACAGTATTTATGTTCCTCTTCGGCGTAAACTTTAACCTCTATTACCTAATCTTGATAAAAAAATTCAGGACGGCAATCAAGAGCACCGAGCTTAAGGTATACGCTGGTATAGTTCTCGTGTCAAGTGTTTTGGTTGGCATAAACATTTCGGGACTGTACGACACTATTGCCGAAACTGCAAGGCACTCGTGGCTGCAGGTAGTATCCATTATTACCACAACGGGCTTTGCCTCTGCTGACTTTAATTTATGGCCCTCATTTTCCAAGGCAATACTGCTTGTCCTTATGGTTTTTGGAGCTTGTGCAGGCTCAACGGCAGGAGGACTTAAAATTTCCAGAGCAATTCTACTCTTTAAGATGATTTCAAAGGAGATTAAGAGGCTGGTACACCCTCGTTCAGTGGCAAGCATAAAGTTTGAAGATAAAGAGGTTGACGAGTCGACCCAAAGAAACGTTGCTCTGTATTTCGCAGTCTACATTATTTGTATATTAACAATTTTTCTGTTGATTTCCTTCGAGCCCTTCGATATGGAAACCAATTTCACAGCGGCGCTCACCTGCTTTAACAACGTCGGTCCAGGCTTTGCAGAGGTGGGTCCTATGGGCTCGTTTGCAGGCTACTCCGATTTTTCAAAAATCATACTCTCGCTGGCTATGCTTTTGGGACGACTTGAAATATTCCCGCTGTTAATTCTTTTAACACCGTCAACCTGGAAAAGAAAATAATTATTATAAGGAGAACTACTATGGTAAAGCACGTTATTATCTGGAGAATAAAGGACGAATTCTCCGCAGATGAAAAGGCAAAAATCAAAAAGGAAATAAAGGAGAGCATTGAGGCGCTTAATGGGAAAATCCCAGGGCTCATTGAGGTCAAGGTCAATATTTGTCCTCTTCCCTCTTCAAACGCAGAGCTGATTCTCGATTCCTCATTTGAAAGTGAAGAAGCATTGAAGGTATATGCAACTCATCCGCTTCACGTGGCGGCAGCCAACGAAAAGGTAAGACCCTTCGTAACCGACAAGGCTTGTATGGATTACGTAGCAGAATAGCTAAATAATCGGTTTTACAAGTTTTAATAGAAATTCATATCAAACCAAAAAACTGACGTCACAATATTGTGACGTCAGTTTTTGTTATTATTAGTCGATTGTTTCTACTGTCTTGTTGTAGAATGACTTGAGTGCGGCAGTTGCCATCTTGTGAGACAGAACTGTTTCTTCGGGTGTGAAGAGGCCGAAGGGAACTTCAACGCCTGAATACTCAAGCATAAATGCTGCAATCTGCTGCTGGATAGCGTCTGTGAAGCCGAACTCGAAGATAGGACCTGTGATGGTAGGAATCATGGGCTTGTAGCCGATAATGATTCTGTTCCAAGACTGCTCCTTGCCCCAAGACGAAGTGTAGTGGAATGCGTTTGCGTCGTCACTTGAGAAGCGTGCGCTGCAATCCATACCGTAGATTTCAAAGAACCAACGGTTAGTTGAACCGGGGCACATACGCTTTGTCTCGAAGGTCATTGGGATCTCGTCGCCGTCCTGATTGAGAGTTGTAGCGAAGATTGTACAGTTGTCAAACGTATCGCAAACTGCCATTCCGCCCTTTCCGTCGGGACGCTCCTTAACGATATTGCTGAAATGAGCTCTTACAGTCTTGGGCTTGAAGCCAAGTCTGAAGGGAACGTGCTGAGTGTGAATACCAAGGTCGCCGAGACAGCCGTACTCACCGTTGAACTTAACCATTCTCTTCCAGTTGATAGGCTTGTTTGTATCCATATCGCTGCAATGGTTAAATCCGCAATGGATTTCGAGTACCTTACCGAACTTGCCTTCCTTGTACCAGTTGATCATTGTCTGCATAGCAGGATAGTAAGGGAACTCGCTGCAGCAACGAACGAAGGTGTTGGGGTTCTCTTCGAGAGCCTTCATAATGTTGGCATTAGCCTTCTGGTCGATACCGAAGGGCTTCTCACCGAGAAGGGCCTTGCCACTCTTGATAATATCAATGTAGAACTGCTCGTGAAGGTTGTGAGGAACTGCGCAGTAAATTGCGTCAATATCGTCCTTGTTGAGAAGCTCCTTGTAATCTGATACGCTGTACTTGATTTCGGGGAAATTTGCCTGGAACCACTCCATTTCCTTGGGGACAACAGAGCAGATACCTACGATTTCAGGCTTCGGTACATCCTGAGTAAGATGACACCAACGAGCTGCAGCAGAAGCAAATTCTCTTGCCATAAGACCGCAACCGATAAGTCCGAATCTAACTGTTTTCATAGTTGATAATCCTTTCTGATTTAATTTTAAAATAGGGATGTTTCGTTTTGAAACATCCCTATTGAGTTTTTAATAACCGAAGTGCTTTTCTGTCTCTGCAACAGCTTCTTCGATGATGTCGAGACCCTTGAGAGCAGCCTCATCATCAAGAATCATAGGAGGAGACATACGAAGGATGTGTCCTGAAGGAACCCAAGCAAGACCCTTCTCGAATGCCTTCTGATAAATCATTGTACCTGCTTCAGCGAAAGGCTCCTTGGTATTTCTGTCCTTAACAACTTCGATAGCCTGGAGACAACCAATAGCACGAACAAAGTCGGAGGCC
>JAZSLY010000157.1:0-3976 GCA_045535585.1 Eubacteriales bacterium | reverse complement strand
ATACTCTGCCACCTGGTTTTCTTCCAGCATATAGCTGATATTTCCACCGTTGCGCTCGTCCCAGCCAAGCCGGTACATATTGGCACAGGTGTTTCTCATCTCCGTTACAAACGGAGCGTTCAGTATGTTTTTCATCGTTTTGATAAAACCTCGCTTTCGTATTTTCTAACCTCGATGAGGTAATTTTGTACTACGCCTTCCCGGGTAAGGAACTCATTCCATACGTCGCCAAAGGGCATTGTTTTCATTTCCTCGGATAAATACATTATGTCTGTAAAGTTATTTTCGCTTTGGAGTTTTTTCATTTCCGAATCGGGCTGAAGCAGAGCAAACAGAAGTGCCTTCTGTACGCTTCTTACACCCGTAACCCAGGCAGATATACGATTGATCGATGCGTCAAAGTAGTCGGTTGCAATAAATACTCTGTCAAGAGCATTATTTCTCACAATTTCCTTTGCTATCTCTTTGGTTTCATCGTCAAGAATTACCACGTGGTCGGAATCCCAACGCACCGCACGGGTTACGTGAAGGGCAATTTTTTCATTAAAGAGAAGAAGCGAGGAGATCTTGTCACTTACAACCTCGGTGGGATGGTAATGTCCGTTATCCATAAGAGGGGTGATTCCCTTATAGTCGGAGTAGGAAAGACAGAATTCTGCCGAACCGACGGTGTAGCTCTCAAGTCCAATGCCAAACACCTTGGATTCAAGGGTAACGTAGACCTTGGATTTGTCATAGGGAGTGTCAAGAATCTCGTCCAGAGAAGCCTTGAATCTTGCTCTGGGGGAAAGACGGTCTGCGGGAATATCCTTGTAGCCGTCGGGAATCCAGATGTTCATTACACAAGGAATGCCTGTTTCGGTGGCGAAGTATTCCGCAATTTTCAGACAGGCAACGCCGTGGTTTACCCAGTATTTTCTCACCGTTTCGTCGGGAGAGGAAAGAGTAAGTCCGTCTTTTACCATGGGATGAGCAAAGAAGGTGGGGTTAAAGTCAATGCCCATGTTTCTCTCTTTAGCAAACGCCACCCATTTTGCGAAATGCTTTGGCTCAATCTTATCTCTGCCGACTGCTTCCCCCTTCTCAAAAATCGCATAGGATGCGTGAAGGTTCAGCTTTTTCTTGCCGGGGATAAGCGAGAACGCCTTATCATAATCTGCCATAAGCTCCTCGGGAGTGTTTGCCTTGCCGGGATAATTGCCCGTTGTCTGTATTCCTCCCGAAAGGGATTCGCGGCTGTCAAAGCCGATCACGTCATCGCCCTGCCAACAATGCACGCTTACGGTCACGTTTTTAAGGGATTCAAGCGCTTTTTCGGTATCAATGCCATATTTGGCATACATGTTTTTTGCTTCTGAATATCTGCTCATTCGATTATCTCCATTTGTATTTTAAGATTGCCGAGGGCGGTTGCTTCGATGGGAAGCGCCACGACCTCTTTGCCCGTAACCTCTGCGGTAAGGCGGTTTAGATAACCGTTTTTGGCACCTCCGCCCACTATGTATATTTTTCTGTACGTGTGATTCGTGTTTGCTTCCAACTCGTCTATGGCCTTTTTATAACTGACAGCCAGGCTGCGGTAAGCACAGCGGAAGTAGTCGTCCGGTTTGCTGAATCCGCCTGTAACATTGTCAAACGCCGCCTTCATACTCTCGGGGGCTAAAAAGTCGGGAGAATTGGCATCAACCAACGTGTCGCAAGTGCTTTCCTCTGCCTTTTTCGCGATCTCCTCAAAGGGGGTATCGGGACACAATTCCTTTTGCAACTCGTTAATAAGCCACATTCCCATAATGTTTTTTTGATAGCGGTTATATCCTACGCCGCCCTCGTTTGAGTAGTTGGCTTTCTCGCTGCCAGTGTCGGTTATAGGCCGTTCGGTCTTAACGCCCAGAAGCGACCAGGTTCCGGAGGAAATATACGGCTCGTTTTCTTCCATGGGTATTCCCTCTACTGCCGAGCCTGTATCGTGAGTTGCACAAAGTACAACCCGGCAATTTCCGCCGACTTTTTCTGCAATTTCAGGCAACAAATCTCCCAAAACTGTTTTTGGCGGAGAGAGCTTTGGGAAAAGACGTAAAGGATAGCCGAGCCTTTTTACAATTTCCGTATCAAACTCGCCGTTTACCATACCCGTGGTGGTTGCGTTCGTATATTCTCTCGTTTTTATACCGCACAGCTTCCACATAAGGTATTCGGGAATCATCAGTACATCGGTTGCCTTATCCAATCTTCCGCTCAGTTTATCATCATAAAATTGATAAATACTGTTAAAAGGCTGGAACTGACAGCCTACCCGACTGTAAAGTTCAGAAAAGGGAATTGCTTTGTGTACCGCGGGGATTACCCCCTCGGTTCTGCTATCACGGTAGGCATAAATCGGGAGGATTTCCTTATCGCCGTCAAGCAGAACGTAATCCACGCCCCAGGTATCCACGGAAAGACTTTCAATTTTCGGATACTGTACGAAAGCCTCCTTGATGCCCGCAAGAACGTTGCTGAAAAGCGCTTCCATATCCCAAACCAGATGTCCGTTTTCTTTTTTCACACCGTTAGGAAAACGAAAAACCTCTTTTGTGTGAACTTGGTCCGTATCACGCCAGCCGATTATGTGTCGGCCGCTTGACGCACCGATGTCGATTGCCAAATAATATTTCATTATTCTTTCCTCACATAACAATCTATTATAATGGTAACATATTTTATCCATAAAGAAAAGAACACTATTTGTGTAAAAAAGTGTCCTTATTTGTGTTGAGATTTTTCAATTTTTATGGTAAAATGAATTGAGGTGATTCTATGATAAAGCAGGAGATTCTTGAAAAGCTCCTTCCCATAACCGAAGAAGAAGCAGCCATATTAAAGGGAGAAGGCGTTGACAAGAGCATTTACACGACGCACGGCGGCAGCGTTATTCGCTCAAGAAAACTTCTCTCCGAGGGAAGACTGATCCGTGTCAGAACGCACACCCGATTCGTACATTTTCCCGAGCATACGCACGATTATATGGAAGCTGTATATATGTGTACAGGCAAAACTGTGCATATAATTAACGGAAAGAGAATCGAACTTCGTGAGGGTGAGTTGCTTTTTCTCGGACAGAATGCAAGGCAGGAAATCTTCCCTGCGTCGGAGGGGGATATTGCCGTTAACTTTATCATTCAGCCGTCCTTTTTCGATAAGACTCTTGAAATGCTTGGCGCCGAGGAAACGCCTATTAAGCGCTTTTTCCTTCGCTCTCTGTTTGACGGTGAGAATCAAGGATATCTGCATTTCAAGGTGTCGGGAGTTTTGCCCGTGCAGAATCTTGTTGAAAACCTTATTTGGACGCTGATAAACAACACGTCCAATAAAAGAAATATCAATCAAACAACAATGGGCCTCCTCTTTATGCAGCTTTTGAATCATACTGACAAACTGGTATACGAAAGCCGGGAGACCAGAGCAATAATGGATATTTTTCGCTATATAGAAGACAACTACAAAAACGGCTCGCTCACCGAGGCTGCAGAGCTTTTGCATTATGATTTCTACTGGCTTAGCCATGAGATAAAAAACAGGACCGGCAAAACCTACACCGAGCATCTGCAAGAAAAGAGACTTTCCCAGGCGGCGTTCCTGCTGAAAAATACAAGTCTTTCGGTGGAAGAAATTGCTATAGCCATAGGCTATGAAAACAAGAGTTATTTCCACAAACTGTTTGCAAATAAGTTTGGTACAAGTCCTAAAAAATACAGGCAGTCTTAGAAACATCTGCCATTCTGTCAAATGCAAAATGAGTTAGTACTCTATGAAGACAAAGAAAAACAACGCATCCCGGTTGGGATGCATTGTTTTTCTGGTGACCCGTGGGGGAATCGGCCTCGCGCGACCTACGCGCTCGGTCAGAGTGCGGGAAAAACATCCACAGGATGTTTTTCTGACACGCACCCGTTCGATTCCCCCTTCGATTCATACAAGAAAAAAGAAAACATCCGAA
>JAZSLY010000113.1:0-5185 GCA_045535585.1 Eubacteriales bacterium | reverse complement strand
ACGATCGTCAGCTACATCGAGCTTTACTACAATTCAGAAAGACTCCATTCAGGTATCGGCTATTGCATCCCAAACCATTTTTTCACTCTTTTATCTGTCCACTAATCTTGACAAGTTTCAGTTTGGTTGAAAACCGCTTATATAGCGGTTTTCTTCCATTTCTTTTCTCTCTTCTTTCTTATCTTTTCACTTGTTATTTGTCACCGCTTTTTCAAGCCCAGTTACAAATTATAAAGCATATGTATAGACGCTCAAAAAAGCGATAAGGCTGTCAGGGCGAGGAAAAAGTGAGGGAGATTGAGCATATTATACTGCGACGAGCGGGGGATTTTTGTCGCGTAGCAATTAGCGAAGCGTACAAAAATTCAAGCCGTGCAGGAAGCGTAGCCGAGCAATTAGCGAGGCTTAAGCTTATCGCAGAGGGGAGGTTCGCGCAAAGGGAAAATGGAACATAACGAAAAAAGAAAGGCTTGAAATATCAAGCCTTTCTTCCTATATAGCTTTGTTTTTTGAAAAATCAGTACTTGAAAAATAAGCACTAAAACTCCATTTTCCCGTTGTCACCGCTTTTTCAAGCCCAGTTACAATTTACAGGCGTCTGACACACCCTTAACTCTTCCAAGCTCCACGTCGTCACGGGTCCTGTTCTGGAGCGCAGGAATCGGGTTGGGCGCTGTTTCAAAGCGATAATCCGTGCCCTTCTGTCGAATGAGATCCTCAATGATAGTGTGGCTTTCCACGTCATTCAGATTATTGTTCACAATACTCTGGTAACGGAAGAAATTAGCGCCTTCGGGAAGGTCGTTGACACAACGGTAGTTCTCAAGGTCGGTGGTCATCTGTACCGAGTTTTTGAGAATATCTCTGACGTAAGGGATATTGGACTCCAGTTTAAGAACGTCGGGGAAGGTTCCGTTAGTGCCAAGCACCATTTCAGGCTCCTTCTTCTCAATGTGACGGAGAAGGTCGGAGGCTACGTGAAGGTGAGTCACCTCTTGTTCAAATAGCATCTCCCATATTTCCTTCAAATTACTGTCGGTTTCGGTCATATATGCAGAGTAATAGAGGTAAGCCTCGGTGTACTGGTGCATTACAAGGTTTTCAAGCGGTGTGGCGCAGGGGTCGAGCAGTGAGCCGTAGTGGGTTACGTGGTCCTCCTCAACCATACCTATTTCCTGATATAAGAATCTGCCTCGCTCGTTTGGATAAGCGGTGCAAACGTTCATATAATAGTTCATAGTCTGCTGTTCTGCCGCAGTAATTATATTCGTGTGAAGCTTGGTGATAAGGTCGGCGGTCTTGTTATTGATAGAGTAGCGGATAGTGTCCAAGGGATGACGGTAGTGAGCAACGGTGGGACGGGCAGGCATAATTTCCGTGTATCCGCCAACCAGCCTCTCCGCCTCCTCGCCCGTTTCCATAACAAGAAAATCGGCGTATCTGTAAAGGTGGTCAAAGTCCTCCAAAAGCGCGAAGTCAAGCGCCTTTTTCACATATGGGTCGGGCTCTTTTTTTGCAAGGTGAGCGGTAAGGTCAACCGCTACCTGCTCGTAGCCTATGGTGTGCTCGAGAAGGGTCTCGTCCGAGGGCTTCAAAAGACCGATAAGCTTCTGTTGCTGCTGCTCGCTCCTTCTGATAAAAGCAAGCACACGCCTCAGGTCGTTATTGTTGCAGGTACGGGAAAAATTGTGAGTAAACCAGTTCGCCTCAAACTCCGTTCCGTTCATCAGGATAACACGGCATCTCGTATAAGGGTCGCCGAATTTCTGGTAGCTTGCAGGGCGTATCTTTTCCCAATCCATTATAATTTTTTCAAGGTTTTTTGGTGTTAAATCAAGTGGATTCATAGTAGTTCCTTTCTTAAAATATTTTTTTGCCTTCATTATTTAGTATACGCAGAAGTGGCAAAAAGTTACACCCGTAAAAAATATTGACAAATTAAATAATAAGTAGTAGAATATAACCACAAAAGAATAGGGCAGTTCATTGAATTTCAAATTCATAGTCGGGAATTTATTTCTCGGGGACAAGGAAATAACGGTGAGAATCCGTTGCAACAGCCATTACCGTAAAGTGTCATTTGCACCGAAGTCGGAATGCTTGTCGTCCTGCTACCTGATATAGCTTCTTGGGCAAACGGAGAAGGCGAGGTCTTGGGGGATAGTCTCTCTTTTTCTGCACGCCGTTCGGCGTGCTTTTTGTGTATTCTTTTGTAATAAAAAAGAAAGGATTTTTAAAAATGAAAAACAAAATAATTTACGCGTTGCTTATTACTCTTATCTTTTCCCTCACTTTAATTTCCTGCGCGAAGGAGGAGAGCACCCCATCCCTTTGGGACAGCGCCGCCTACACCGAGAGCGTTACGCTTGGCGAGGGCGCAAAAACAATTAAGGTGGAGGTAAAAGCCGAGGAAAAAAGCGTTGTGTTCACTATCAACACCGACGCCCAGTACCTTGGAGAAGCCCTGACGGAGCACTCTCTCGTGTCGGGTGACAACACGGAATTCGGGCTTTATATAAAGAGCGTCAACGGAATGAAGGCTGAATACGAGAGTGACGGATATTACTGGTCTCTTGAAAAAGGCGGAGAATATCTGATGACGGGCGTTGATACAACCGAGATTGCCGACGGCGAAGAATATGCGCTCATCAGAACGAAGTAAGAAAATCACTCTTCGGGAAATGGTGCTCTTTGCCTTTCTCGGAGCGTTGATGCTGGTGCTGAAGCTTGCATTTGAATTTATCCCCAACGTGCATTTTCTCGGCACTCTCACCATAGTATATACTCTGGTATTCAGAAAAAAGGCGCTCATTCCCATCTACGTCTACGTATTCCTCAACGGACTGTGGGGAGGGTTTTCGATGTGGTGGCTTCCGTACACTTATATCTGGACTCTCCTTTGGGGCGTAGTGATGCTCCTTCCCCGTAAAATTCCTGCAAAGTTCGGGGCTTTTCTATACCCCGTGATATGTGCCCTTCACGGACTCCTTTTTGGCACGCTCTATGCGCCTGCCCAGGCAATTATGTTCGGGTTAGATTGGAATGAAATGCTTTTGTGGATAGCGGCAGGCTTCCCTTGGGATGCGGTCCACGCCGTTGGAAACCTTGTTACAGGTCTCCTTATCCTGCCTCTCAGCCGTGTCCTTATGAGGCTTTACGGCAAAATCAGGTGAAGCACAAAGCAAAAACGATAAATTTGTGCAAAAAAGGACAAAAAAACGCTTGATTTTATTGTTATAATGTGTTAGAATATATCATCATCTAAATGCAGTGAGCAAAAACAAGTAGGGATACTTTTCCTCTTTAGAGAGCTGTCGGTTGGTGCAAGACGGTGTGGAGAGTATTACCGAATACATTTTGTTAGCAGTGCACCGAAAGGTAACGAGTAGGCTGCAACGGGAGTTCCCGTAACAGAACGAGGGTATATTCGTACCCGTAAAGGCCCTGGTCGCGAGGCTTGGGTGAACAGAGGTGGTACCACGGTTTTTGAATCGTCCTCTTCTTTGAAGAGGGCGTTTTTTTATCCATTTAGCCCCTTTAAAGAATCTATAAAAAGAAAGAAGGGATATTAAAAATGGATACACAAATTTTAACGGGCATAATGCTCGTGGCTTTTTTCGCTGTAATGCTCGGAGTTGGCTTTTATTGCCGCCGACATTCCACTAACGTAGACGGCTTCGTCCTTGGCGGACGCGCAGTAGGCCCGTGGCTTACCGCCTTCGCCTACGGAACCTCCTACTTTTCCGCAGTAATCTTCGTTGGCTATGCAGGTCAGTTCGGCTGGGCATTCGGTATGGCGTCCACCTGGATAGGCGTGGGCAACGCCATTATCGGCTCGCTTCTTGCCTGGGTAGTGCTGGGCAGACGCACGAGAGTTATGACTCAGCATTTAGGCTCTAAAACCATGCCCGATTTCTTTGCCAAAAGATACGACTCCACGGGCTTGAAGATTGCCGCCTCGGTTATCGTCTTCATTTTCCTCATACCCTATACCGCCTCCCTCTATAATGGACTTTCCAGCCTCTTCAATATGGCTTTCGGTATTCCTTATTGGGTAGTTATCGCCATGATGGCACTCCTTACAGGCGTGTACGTTATCTTTGGCGGATATATGGCAACCGCTATCAACGATTTCATTCAGGGTCTTATAATGCTGGTGGGCATCGTTGCAGTAGTTTTGGCGGTTATTTCCTCAAAGGGTGGATTTATGGAGGCTTACTCCGCACTTGCCGCCGTTCCCTCTGACGTGATGGAGGGCGCTTACGCATCCTTCCTCGGTCCTAACCCCGTGTTCCTCTTCTTCGTGGTAATGCTTACCTCTCTTGGCACCTGGGGTCTTCCTCAGATGATTGGCAAGTTCTATTCCATCAAGAACGAAAAGGCAATCAGCACCGGCACCGTCATTTCTACTATTTTTGCCGTTATCGTGGCAGGAGGATGCTATTTCCTCGGTGGCTTTGCAAGACTCTTTGATTCACCTGCAATATATAGCGAGACGGGCAAGCTTCTCAACGACAAGATTATCCCGTCAATGCTTCAGGGCTTGTCTCCCATAATTATTTCCGTCGTAATCGTTCTGGTGCTCTCGGCATCAATGTCCACTCTTTCCTCTCTCGTGCTTACGTCAAGCTCTACCTTGACCCTTGACGTTATCGTTCCCGCAAGAGAAAGAGGGGAGAAGAAGATGAAGGAGGGGCATAAGCTTACTATCCTCCGTCTCTTCGTAGTGTTCTTTATAATCGTTTCGGCAATTATTGCCATAGTCAAGGATATGTTCCCCGATTTCACCTTCATCGCACAGATGATGGGCGTCTCCTGGGGTGCTTTGGCAGGAGCCTTTATTGCTCCCTTCCTCTACGGTCTCTACTGGAAGAGAACTACCGTGGCGGCAGTGGCAGTATCTTTCATCACGGGCGTTGGCGTTGAGACACTCCAGCTTTTGAAGGACTTTGGAGTAATTACCTTCACCAATCCCACACTCAGCTTTATATTTACAAACTCACTTTATTCGGGCGTAATTGCGATGGCGTTGGGTCTCGTGCTCGTACCCGTTGTCAGCCTTTTGACACCCAAGCCCGACCGTGACAAGACAAACGAAAAATTCTCCTGCTATGAAGTCGGATCGTAGCCATGTCGTTCTGTGAGCCAAGGAGTTGTAGCCCCTAATTGTCTTCCTAAGACCGCT
>JAZSLY010000107.1:0-4433 GCA_045535585.1 Eubacteriales bacterium | reverse complement strand
GGTTCATAGAATACGTCTATTTCCCCCTGGGTGGTAACCGTGTTTTTGCCGTGAAGCATTTGTGAAATATTCTCGTAGTACGGCTTCTTATGGGTATATGGCACGTCGCAAGCTGGAATTTCGTTCTCTGGGGACTCTATTTCGGCATAATTCTCCTTATTGAAAAGTATTTCCTTTTGAAGCTTTTCGACAAAATTCCAAGCTTCCTCTCCCGCATATATGCAATATTCCTTTTCGTCTACGGCTGGGTCATTTTCGCCATAGAGGACACCTCACGAATTGCCGGCTTTACCGCATCTCTCTTCGGCGTCGGCGGTGGTTGTGACACCGAGTCGCTCTACCTCTTGAAGTCGTTTTTCCTTCTCATCGTTATCGGCATTGTTGGTGCAACGCCCCTTTGCGCAAGGCTCTATCACGCCCTTGAAAAGAAGCGCCCCGCTCTTACCTTCGTTTTAACTCTACTGCTTCTTATTTCGGGCTTTCTTCTCAGCCTCGTCTACGTTACCGCATCCAGCTACAATCCGTTCTTGTATTTCAGGTTTTAAGGAGGGAGTAATATGAAAAACACTAAAAGCATTATAATTTCTCTTCTCTTTCTCCTTCTTGTCTTTTCCTTTACCCTCTGGGATTTTCTCACCCCCGACCGTGATTTCTCCGAGTGGGAAAACAGAGCTCTTACCCCTCGCCCCGCCCGGACTCTTTCCTCTCTTCTTGAGGGAGATTTCGGCAGGGAATACGAGGACTATATCACCGACCAGTTCCCTTGGCGTGACGGCTTTGTCAAGACCAAATTCGTCGCCGATATGCTCCTTGGCAAAAGGGAATCGGGAGAGGTCTATATCACCGACGGCACGCTCTTTATGAAGCAACAGACACCAAATATGTCCTACGTGGAGCGTTCTCTTGAAAAGATATCGTCATTTGCCGAGGCCGTCGGTATTGACACAACTCTCCTCGTCGTGCCCTCCTCTGCCTATATCTACCGTGACTCGCTCCCCGCATTTGCACCCGTGGTGAATGAAGCGGAAATTTTTGCATATATTGAAAAAAATATCAAAAATGCAAAATTCGTTGATATAACGAATAATCTTTACGGTGAGAGAGAAAACTATATTTACTTTCATACCGACCATCATTGGACGATGCTGGGTGCAGAAATAGGCTATAACGCCTTTCTTTCGTCGCTGAATATAACGCCCTCCTACACCCGTGAAAAAGAGGTGCTTACAAAGGACTTTTTCGGCACGCTTTCATCTAAATCGGGCGCCGTGCATATTGCCCCCGATACTATCGAGACCCTGACCCACCCCGACGCCGAGAGCGTTACCGTATGGAACGGCGTAGAAAAGACGGAATATTCCTCCGTTTATTTCCCCTCTTTTCTTGACGAAAAGGATAAATATTCCTATTTCCTCGGCACTAATGAGCCTCTCGTCCACGTCAGAACGGGAAAGGATAAGCCTCGCCTTATAGTGTTCAAGGACTCCTACGCACATATTATGTGCCCCCTGATGCTTGAAGATTTCGGCGAAATCCTTTTCGTCGATTTAAGGTATATGGGCGTGGAGGTGGAAAAGAGAGTGGAGGACGTAACGGGACTGAGTTTCACCGACTTTGACCACGCGCTCTTCCTTTACAGCGCCGACACCTTTACTACCCAATATAATATGGTTGGCTTGAAAGGGTAAAAAACTCTTGCATTTGCCAAACTTTTGTGTTATAATATGAAAAAAGAAGCTCGTCCGCAACTGGCGTAACACAGATTACTGTGAGGGAACGGACGTAATATTAAGCCGAACGCCTGGGCAGTTGCAGATTTATCTGTGACTGCCTATTTTATTTACAAAAGGAGATTATTATGGACGCTTGGAGAAATTTTAATTCGGGCTCGTGGACGAAGGAGATTAACGTCCGCGACTTTATACTCAATAATTTTACCGCCTACGACGGCGACAAAGCCTTCCTTTCAGGCCCTACCGAAAGGACGAAAAAGCTGATGGAGAAGGTCAATGCACTCTTCGTGGAGGAGAATAAAAAGGGCGGAGTTCTGGACGTTGACACCGAGAGGGTCTCCTCCATTCTCTCTTTCGACCCCGGCTACGTGGACCGTGACCTTGAAATTATCGTAGGTCTGCAGACCGACGCTCCCCTCAAAAGAGCCGTCAACCCCTTTGCAGGCTTCAGAAACGCCGAGCAGGCTTGCGAAGCCTACGGCTATAAAATGAGCGACAAGATACGCAACTCCTACGTTTTCCGCACCACCCACAACGACGGAGTTTTCCGCGTTTACACCGATACTATGAAAAAGGCGAGACACGCAGGTATTCTCACGGGTCTCCCCGATGCCTACGGCAGAGGCAGACTTATCGGCGACTACCGCCGTCTTGCCCTCTACGGAATGAACTACCTCATCGAGCAGAAGCTGAAGGATAAAAAAGCGCTGGGCGAGCGCAATATGACCGACGAGAACATCCGTACCATCGAGGACATTTCCCGTCAGCTCCAGTTTATGAAGGACCTCGTTATCCTTGCTTCAAACTACGGCTGTGACATAACGAGACCTGCCGAAAACGCAAAAGAGGCTATCCAATGGCTCTACTTTGCCTACCTCGGCGGTCAGAAGGAGCAGAACGGCGCCGCAAACTCTATCGGCAGAATTACCACCTTTATCGATATCTATATCACGAGGGATTTAGCCGAGGGCACTCTCACCGAGGAGACCGCGCAGGAGCTTATCGACGACCTCGTTATCAAGCTCCGTCTTATCCGTCACCTCCGCACCCCCGAATATAACGACCTCTTTGCAGGCGATCCCGTATGGGTTACCGCCTCCGAAGGCGGTGTTACCGAGGACGGACGACCCCTCGTTACCAAGACCAGCTTCAGAATGCTCAATACCCTCTATAACCTCGGCCCCTCTGCCGAGCCTAACATTACTGTCCTCTGGTCGCAAAAGCTTCCCCGTGGCTTTAAGGACTTCTGTGCAGGCGTCTCTATCGACACCGACTCTATCCAGTACGAAAATGACGACTTAATGCGCCGTGACTACGGCGACGACTACGCCATTGCCTGCTGTGTTTCCGCAATGAAGGTGGGACACCAGATGCAGTTCTTCGGTGCTCGTTGCAATATGGCAAAGCTCCTTCTTATGACCCTCAACGGAGGAAAAGAAGAAAAAGAGGGCTTACAGCTTGCGCCCGAGGGAAAGGTGTTCGACGGCGTGCTTGACTACGACGAGGTTATGCGTGAATTTGAGCGCTATTCCGAGTGGATGGCTAACCTCTACGTCAACACAATGAACATCATTCACTTTATGCACGATAAATACGCCTACGAGCGCCTTATTATGAGCTTCCACGACAGTGAGCCCGAGCGTCTTATGGCGTTTGGTATCAGCGGTCTTTCCGTTCTTGTGGACAGCCTTTCGGCTATCAAATACGCCCGTGTTACTCCCATAAAGAACGACGAGGGCTTGATAGTGGACTTCAAGACCGAGGGAGAATTCCCCAAGTTCGGCAACGACGACGACCGTGTTGACGAAATAGCACAGCTTGTGACGAAAAGCTTCTATAACCACCTTTGCAAGACTCCCACCTACCGAGGTGCGAAGCACACCCTTTCCATTCTTACCATCACCTCCAACGTGGTCTACGGCAAGAAAACGGGTAACACCCCCGACGGAAGACGTGCAGGAGAAGCCTTTGCACCCGGCGCTAACCCAATGCACGGCAGAGACCTTGAGGGTGCTCTCGCATCTCTCAACTCTGTTGCCAAGCTTGACTACGCCTGCTGTAAGGACGGTATTTCCAATACCTTCTCCATTACTCCCACCGCCCTCGGTATCGACTATGCTAACCGTATCGAAAATCTCGTCACCGTTCTTGACGGCTATTTCGCCCAAGATGCCCAGCATCTCAACGTCAACGTTCTCGACCGTCAAAAGCTCATCGACGCCATGAACGACCCCACCCTCTATCCCACCCTCACCATTCGAGTATCAGGCTACGCCGTAAATTTCAACAAGCTTTCAAGGGATAAGCAGGAGGAAGTAGTTAGACGTACCTTCCACTCCTCTTTATAAATTTTCGGCGTCTTTTTTCGCAATACTTTGTTAACGTCGGGTGGCACATCGTCGGCTTACGATTTAGTAAGCCTTCCTTGTACCACCCACCGTTGTCGCGTCTTGCGAAAAAATACTTGAAAATTTTCGCTCGGTTTGAATATGGTGGAAATTCTTTTTCCGTAATACTTCGTTAACTTCGGACGGTGCTTCGTCGGCTTACGGTTTAGTAAGGCGTCCTCGTCCTTTTCTCATTGCCTCCGACTGTTGTCGGATGGCTTGAATTTTTGCTCGTTTCGCTTTGCTTCACGGCAAAAATCCCCCGCTCATGCCCGTTACAATCGTACGGCGACGAGCTTCGGTTTGACAAATC
>JAZSLY010000114.1:0-6435 GCA_045535585.1 Eubacteriales bacterium | reverse complement strand
CTAATTATACTACGGTAATTCAAAAAAGTCAACAACAAATTAAAACGAGGTGCACATATTGCACCTCGCTTTAATCATTCGTCGGCGTAAACCGAAGTTATATTCAAAAACTCCTCAAGGCAAAGTCCGCTCTCGTATATTTCGCCTGCCTTTTCAACACCCACGTATCTTATGTGCCAAGGCTCGTAAACGTATCCCGTTATCTCCTCTTTATCCTTTGGATAACGAAGAATAAAGCCGTATTTATGACAGTTTTCTGCTACCCATTTACCCTCAGCCGTTTCGCCGAAATCCCAGGTAAGATCATTGAGGTCATAGGCAAGACCTGTCTGGTGCTCGGAATGTCCCGGGCGTGCAGAATAGGTATCCGCTTCCTCCTGACCGTCGCGCTTAACGTAATTATTATAAATATACTGCTGGTCGTAATAGCTTCTGTATCCCGAGGTCATCCAAAGCTTTATTCCGTCCTTCTCGGCGGCGGCAATCATCTCCCACAAAGGACCCGAAGCTTCAGTCTCCCAGCCCGGCGCATAGCTTGGAGGCAAGGGGTATGTCTTATTAACAACTAAAATCCCCTCTATGTAGGTAAGCTCTGCTTCGGCTAATACGGTTACTTTAACCGAGGCGCTGACGTCGGGATTCTCGACAGACGTCACGGTTATCACGCACTCGCCCTCGGCAACTCCCTTGATGTTTCCAAGTCCGTCAACCGTAGCAATGCTACCGTCACTGCTTGTCCAAATTTCTCTTTTATCCGTTGCGTCTTTAGGAAGCATTGTAACAAGGGGCATTTTCTTTTCACCAACGTGAAGCGAAACGTTGTAGGTAGAGAGCTGTATGCTCGAAACTCCGCTCTGTATTTCGGGAGTCAAGGGGACGTCCTCTTCATTCTCCGAGGTAGGCGTTAAATCCTCTTCATCGGCAGGAGCGTCCGTCTCGTCCGCTACGGGTGGTGTTGGCTCTTCTGCATCGTCGGGAACGGATATGTCATTCTCAACGCTTTCTTTTTCTATTTGCTCATCGTTGCGGGACTCCTCTATTTCGTTACAACCAAGAAATATTACCGTCAATAAAGCGATTAATAAAAATATTATTCTTTTCATAAACTACCTCGCGCTCCTGCGCCATTTTGACATATTGATTTTATAAAGCTCCTCTGTGGCAAGCCGTGCTTTCGTAACCGACGCATTAGTCTTCGGGAAGCAGAAATAAGAAAACTCGTTGTCCCCTATTCCTATTACGTCGCCTATCTCATACCAATAATAGTCGGAATAGAGAGTATGAGTGAATTCGGGCGGTTGCTTATAATCAAGCTTACCCTCGGCACCCGTCAAGTGAAAGCCGTTCAGGTCGTGTCGAAGGTGTCCCACGCCTATATCGCAGACGCCGTCAAGGTTGACTTGAATACTTATATCAACGTCTAAATCTAAAAGGTAGGTGCCATTTTCTATTTCTTCACGAACGCAAGCTCTTTGCCAAGTGTACCAATCGGGTATGTGTGAATATTCCGTCACGCCGTCGGTGGCAGACAGAGCGCCGAACTCGTCCATCTCCCACACCTTACCGCAGGCGTGGCAGGTAAGAGTCGTACCCTTTCCTTCCATATTATTTTCACTTTTACAATGAGGGCACTTATAGAGAATTCTATGAAGTCCGTCGGCGCGGAAAGGAACGTCGATTGAAACCTTATTGTCTCTTTGCCAAGCAAAGTTGTCAAAGGAAAAGGCGTCTTCTATAAGCGCATCAAGCTCTTTTACGCTCTTCGACTTAATCTCCTCGGGCGTTGCAATGCATTTTACGTGAGCGCTGACCCTGACCTTTCTTAACTGAAGCATATTGTAAAGAGGGTCACGGTGAAAAGCTCCGCTTGTAATAACGGTAACTACGGGAACGCCAAGCACCTTCATTAAGGTGCCAAGTCCGCGTGGGAGAGCGGTTGCCCGTCCGTCAAAGGAATAACCTGCCTCGGGATACATCAAGACGCTTGTTTTGTTCTCTTTTAACATATGCTTAATATCGTATATGAGAGAAATATCGGACACGTATTTTCGTGTAGGCGTGCATCCAAGCAAACGCATCAGCTTACCGAGTATACCGGACATCGCGTCGACAGAGGTAACGATTCCCATGGGCTTTGGATAAAAAATGCCGAAGGCAAGCTTCATATCGGTGAAGCTTGAATGATTCATCAAAATCAGGCAGGGCTTGTCGCCCACAAGCTCCATTCGCTCCGTGGTATAGGAAAAATCAGTTTTATAAAGCGTAGGAATAGATGCAAGTCTCACTACCGTGGCAAGCAGACGGCTCGGCTTCAACGGCTTTTTGTGTTCAAGGCGAGGCAGCTCTAAAACCTCGTCGTAGGACATAGCGCGAGTTTTAATTTTCATAAATTTCAGTTCCTGTCTTTTGATTTTATGAAAGAATTATACTATCAAACTGCAAAAAAGTCAAACAATTTATTAAGAGGATAACAATTAAATTTATGTCTGCCAAGAAATCGTCAGTCATTATAGAAGTCGTAGTACTTTGCATAATCTTTGTAAATACGACGCCAGTTACAATACCTTTTGTAACCCGAGGCAATCCAAAGCTTTATTGACATTGCAGCTCGCGAAATAACAATTATACTTGGATTATATTCATCAAAAGTTTTGAAATAATTGTGTAAAATAGACATATTTTTTAAAAAAGATAAAAACATGTTGCAATATTTTATTTAACATGTTATAATTTATTTGACAATCTACCGTATGAAAGTGTTTGGAATATTTATGAGAAATGTAATAGCACAAGGCTTTGGTATCATAGGATTAGTTATTATTGTTCTTTCTTTTCAATTCAAAAAGAACAGCAGATTTTTTCTCATGCAGGGATTGGGCAGTTTGATGTTTTCGCTTAATTTTCTGCTGATAGGTGCATGGGGCGCTTCTTTCTTTAATCTGTGCAATCTTCTTCGCGGAACTCTCTTTTTGAAAAACGCGCAGAAAAAATGGAAACTCGTTCTGGTTGAAGTAGCTTATGCAGTATGCTTTGTTTTTTCAATATTTCTCAACCCGTCACCCGATCAAATAATTCTGGCGGCTATCCCCTGCGTTGCACTGCTTGTCAACAGTGTTTATATGTGGCGCGGCAATCCAAAGCAAATTCGTTATTGTCAGATTTTTCTTGCTTCACCCGCGTGGATTATACACAATATCTTCAACTTTTCACTCGGCGGCATCGTGTGTGAGAGCTTTAATATAGTTTCTTCCATTGTATATCTCTTCAGGATGCGATGCAACCGTTCCTCTTGATATAGGAAAATATTTTTCTATCGTATTATTTTGATATTGTACCACAAGCTTGTAATAGGTTGCTTGTTTTAACGATATTACAAACAACTGAAATTCGTGAAACTATCACAATTATAAATAGAAGGGAGTATATAAATGCAACAACTACTGTTAGAAATGAATGGCATACATAAGCATTTCCACGGTGTTCATGCACTCAAATGTGTTCATTTTGACCTGCGTCCCGGCGAAATACACGCTCTTGTCGGTGAAAACGGCGCTGGTAAATCAACTCTTATGAAAGTTCTTACAGGAATACACCAGCCTGACGAGGGTGATATTACCTATCTCGGTGCTTCGTATGCAGTAAAAAACATTGGCGAGTCACAACAACTTGGCATCAGTATGATTCATCAGGAGCTCAACATGATGAACCATCTGAGTGTTGCACAAAACATTTATATCGGCAGAGAACCAACAAAGGGAAAGGTCCTTATTCGAGATAACGACATGCTCAAGGATGCTGAAAAGCTTTTTGAACATATCGGTATCAAAATCGATCCTCAAGTAACACTCGGATCTCTTACCGTTGGAAAACAGCAAATGGTGGAGATAGCCAAAGCGGTTTCACGCGACTGTAAGCTTCTCGTTCTTGATGAACCCACTGCCGCTCTGACGCAGGCAGAAATTGAGGAGCTCTTCCGTATAATGTTTGATTTAAAGCAAAAAGGCATCGGTATGATTTACATATCGCATCGTATGGATGAAATCAAACGCATTTCCGATAGAATCACAGTAATGCGCGACGGTGAATATGTTGGAACTGTAGATACTGGAAGCGTAACAAAGGACGAGATCATCAATATGATGATTGGTCGTGTCGTTTATGAAGATCCAAAGACTCACAGTGAAGTCGCCGAAGATGCTGAAGTAGTTCTTGAGGTCAAAAATCTGTGTAGCGGTAAATCCATTAAAGATGTCAGCTTTACGCTTCGCCGTGGCGAGATTCTCGGTCTTTCCGGACTCATGGGTGCCGGCAGAACAGAGGTTGCCCGTGCAATATTCGGTGCGGATCCTTTTGATTCCGGTGAAATCTATGTTAAAGGAAAAAAGGTAGATATCAAAGCTCCCTCTGATGCTGTGCGTCACGGCATTGGTTATCTTTCAGAAGACCGTAAGCGTTATGGATTGATGCTCTTAAAATCAGTATCAGAAAACACTGCTATTGCATCAATGGACCGTTATGTAAGCGGCGGGCTTATAAACGATACAAAGCTCAAAGAAGAAGCAGCTGAATTCAATGCAAAGCTTCGCACAAAGACACCATCAATGGACCAAATACTCAAAAATCTTTCTGGTGGAAATCAGCAGAAGGTTATTATTGCAAGATGGCTTATTCAGAACAGCGATATTCTGATTTTTGATGAACCCACACGAGGTATTGACGTAGGCGCAAAAAGCGAAATCTATACGCTGATGAACGAGCTTTCAAAGCAGGGAAAATCAATTATCATGATTTCTTCTGAACTAGTTGAGATACTTCGTATGAGCGACCGTGTAATGGTTATGTGCGAAGGCCGTAAAACAGGTGAGCTCGACATTTCAGAAGCAAACCAGGAAAATATTATGAAGCTTGCCACCAACAGGGAGGAAAACTGATATGAAAAACCCGAACAAACAAACGCCTAAGCTGAATATGAGAGGAACTCTCCGTCAGTTTGGTGCAAAATCCTTTAAATATGTAAAAAATAACGGAAAGCAAAACATTGTTATCGTATTTGCAACCGTTGCACTATTTGCTATTTTCACACTCATCAACCCAAGCTTTGCGGATAAGGGCGTTCTACTCACTATGAGTAAATCGCTTGTTCCTTATGCAATTCTCGCATTGGGTGTCACTTTTGTTATCGCAACAGGCGGTATCGACCTTTCAATCGGTACGGTGTGTATAGGCTCAGCCGTTTTGGCCGGTGCTCTCTGCCGTACAGGTGTCAATCTTGACGAAGGTGTTCTTTGGTTGACAATACCTGTTATACTTCTTACAGGTCTCCTGTTTGGTCTATTAAACGGTATCCTCGTTGCTAAATGCAAAATTGCTCCATTCATTGCGACTCTTGGCACGATGCTAGTTTCCCGCGGTCTTACGGCCGTTATTTCCGAAGCTGTGCGTGAAACGTCGGCAGCGGTAAAATTCCCCCCTACCGGTTGGTTTCAGAAAATCTTTACCAATTACGAAGGATTCCCCATCGGTATCGTTTGGGTGCTTGCTCTTACTGTTATCTGTATGATTGTTATGTATAAAACAAAAATCGGTCGCTATATTCTTGCTATCGGCAGTAACGAAGAAGCAACACGTTTGTCCGGTATTGACGTTGACAAGTATAAAATCATTGCTTATGCAATCGGCGGCTTTTTTGCAGGACTAGCAGCACTTTTCTATACCGCATCCAACCCTTCTCTCAACATCGCAAGCGGTAACGGTATGGAGCTTGATGCTATCGCAGGCGTTTATATCGGCGGTACAAGTACCACTGGCGGCGCCGCATCCATTGCAGGTACAATTCTCGGTTCTGTTATTCTTGTTGTTATCCGTCAAGGCCTTAATATGGCGCTTTCCGGAGGAAGCGTTGTTTCTGCAACCAACATTACATATGCAGTAACCGGTATCATCGTAGTAGGAGCCGTACTTCTTGATGTACTTAAAAAGAAGGCTGCTAATAAGGTTAAAGTAGAAAAGGCATCTGATAAGCTTAAAAAAGAACTTACAGAACAAATTGAGACTTTGAAAATAGAAAAGGACTACGCTCTCTCCGCAAAAGGTGAAGAAGCGGCGATCCGTGTCAAAGAAATCAACAATGAGCTTACTACCTTAAAGGCACGTCTGAAAAACGACGTTGCTAAACTAAAAGCTGAAGAGATGGCAAAAAAATAGTCACAGCTTTACATTCCAACATTGTATAAAAACATAAAAGTTTTTATAAATAATTTTTACGGAGGATATCCCCATGAAAACAATCGCAAAAATTTTAGCACTCGTTCTGGCACTTTCTCTTTGTTCTATCGCTTTTGTTGCGTGCAACAATACTAGCGATTCCGAAGGAACTATCGCTGTTGTAGCTAAGGGTGAAACCCACGCGTTCTGGCAGGCTGTTAAAGCTGGCGC
>JAZSLY010000006.1:0-7205 GCA_045535585.1 Eubacteriales bacterium | reverse complement strand
AAATATATTGTTTTTGACTCTGAACAAACTTCGCTACTGCCGTACAATTGTACGGCGACGAGCTTCAGTTTGTCCATTCACGGCATTTTTTCCTATCTCCTATGAGTCAGGGGCTGTAAAAACTCGACAGAGTTTTTTCAGCCCCGATTTTTAATAAAATAGAAAATTTCTATGAAAAGGTCTCTCCGTATCCTATCCTAAATTGTCAAATACTTTTATTACCTTCTTATAGTGCTGTCTTGCCTGCTTGTATTTCTTGCTGTAATAGGACTCGAAATTGGGGTTTTCGCTCTCCACAAGGTTCTGGAGCGTCCAACCGAAGCCGTACCAGCCGTCGTAGATGTAGCCGAACTCGAACATACGGCTGTCCATAATGATATCAAGAACCTCCTTGGACTCGTTGTCACGGAGATATCTTGTTTTAAGGGCAATTTCATAGAAGGTGGGAACCACCGTCTTGTAGGATTCGGCAGAAAGCGCCTCAACGCAGGTACCTACAAACTCGGTGTCACGGCAGGTCTTGGGTACGGCAAGAACGTTGTGTCCACCTGCGCTCATTACGAAATGGTCCTTCTGATTATCGTCCCACTTGGGAAGAGGAAGAATTCCGTAGTCGTCCTCAAAGTTACGGAAGCTTGTGGTGGTGGCGTTGCTGAGCGGACCGATAGTAAAGACGGTGCGCTTTGCAAGGAACATATCCTTGGGCAAGAAATAGTCCTCGCTTGTGGCAGAGGCGCTCTTTCCGTTATACTTGAAATAAACGCCCGACGTGTTGTAGCAAAGGTCGTAAATGCTTGAAACGATATCGTTTATCTTGCTTGTTTTGATAGCAATTTGGGGTATTCCATCGGCATCCTTTTTGGTGGTGGGGTTGTCAAACGCCCAAAGCCAAGTGTCAAGAGGCTCGTCCTGAGGCTGAGCAAAGCCGTAGAAGTCACCCTCGCTTCTGTCACCCGAGCCGTCCTCGTCAACGTAAACGTCTTTTATAAGGTCGTAGAAATAATCGAAGGTCCAATCCCCCTTCGTTACGACCTCGTAGAGATTGCCCATATCGTAGGAGGTGGCAAGCGCCTTGTTAAAGTAGATGCAGTAAAGACCCATCAGCGCCTCTACGTTGAAATCCGAGATAGCAAGAAGGCATTTGCCGTCGTAGGTAAGCTCGGTTGCGTTGGAGTCAGGCCACCAGGGCTTTGAAAAGTCTACGTTCGGAATATCGTACCAGTTGAGGAAAATATTTTTAAGCACCGTGCGTCCCGACTGTGCCGCGTGGGCGCAGTAGAGGTCAAACTCGTCACTGCCCGAGGACACCGTCTTTTCCACGTACTCGCCAACCTTGGCGTAGGCGTCGGTGTAAACAATCTCCATATTGAAATTGAAGCGTCCCTCAACCTTTTCGTTTCTCGACGCCTTGGCGTCGGTGATAAGGTCGCCCTTGTTCTTTTCTTCCTCTTCAACGAAAAAGCTCTTGGGCCAGTTGGTAACGATGCGGAGGGTCTTGCCCTCAAAATCGTATTCACCAAGTCCGTCGTCTATCTGACTTCTCTCCCAGAAGATGTCCCCCTCTTCACCGCTGATAACGGGGGTGTCGTTGGCTGGAGCCTTCTCTTCTTTTACTTCCTCGTTGCAGGAGGAGAGCGCTATGGCAGAGCCGAAGAGTATCACGCACAAAAATAAAGAAATAAATCTTTTCATAAAATCACTCCGTTTAAAATATTTAAGTAATTATACAATGAAAAACCCCTTTTGTCAACCGGATAAAATTGCTGATTTTTGAAAATACTCTTTCATTTTCGGGTAAAATATGGTATAATTAAGTCAAAGAAAGTATAAAGGAGAAAAAGAAAAATGATAGTAACCAGCATCAACGCCCCCGAGCTTCACGCCTACGCCAAGATGAATCCTTATTTTGCAAAGGCATTTGAGGATATAGGAAAAATTATTGCCGAAAAGACCGAGGTGGGCAAGTATATCATCGAAGAGGACAAGTATTTCTATATGGTTCAGGAATACGAAGCCAAGACCGAGGAGAACGCCAAGTTCGAGTTACACGAAAAGTTTATAGATATACAGGTAGTTCTCGAGGGCGAGGAGGAAATCCGCTTTGACAAGGAGGAAAATCTCCTGCCCGGTCTTGAGCCCAAGGGCGACAACAGATATTTCAAGATTGACTCGGACACCTACGACAGATGTGTCCTTGGTGCAGGCGAGCTTTCCATCATCTTCCCGGGCGAGCCACACGCTCCCGGTATCAGATTTACCGAGGACAAGAAGGGTGTTAGAAAGATAGTATTTAAGATAGCCATTTAATAAAGAGAGAAGATTGAAGAGTTAAGAGCGAAAAGGAAAGAAAATCGCCGTGCGATTTTCTGAATTAAATAAAAAAGTTTGTGTTTAGCGGATTTTCCGCTAAACACAAACTTTTTTATTATATAGGAATTTGCGTCGCTTTTGCTTGTAACAAATAATGTTCCATATAAAAAATGAGCGAAGGCGACTTTTTTATTTAATTAGAAAATCGCAAAGCGATTTTCTTTCCTTTTCTCTTCCCTCTTCACTATTCACTATTCACTTAAAAAAGGGTTGTGGAAAATCCACAACCCTTTTAACATCTCCTATACTCCTGAATATGCGCTGAATCCTCCGTCCACGGGTATAACCGTGCCGTCAACGAAGCCTGACGCCTCGTCGTTTACAAGCCAGAGAAGCGTACCGATAAGCTCCTCTGCCTCGCCGAAGCGTCCCATAGGAGTAGCGGCAAGAATTTTTCCCGTTCTGGGAGTGGGTGTGCCGTCCTCGTTGAAGAGGAGAGCCTTGTTCTGTGCAGTTACGAAGAAGCCGGGTGCGATTGCGTTAACACGCACGCCAACTTTTGAAAAGTGAACTGCAAGCCACTGTGTAAAGTTGGAAATAGCCGCCTTTGCACCTGAATATGCAGGGATTTTAGTAAGAGGACAGAAGGCGTTCATAGAGGAAATATTGATGATATTTCCACGTCCTGCCTCTGCCATATCTCTTGCAAATACCTGAGTAGGAATGAGAGTTCCGAGGAAATTGAGGTTGAATACGAATTCAACTCCGTCGGGGTCAAGGTCAAAGAAGGTCTTTACGTCCTCCTTTGCACACTCAAGGTCCTCACGGTCAAGGTATTCCTTGGTGGTCGTTCCACGGGGATTGTTACCTCCCGCGCCGTTGATAAGAAGGTCGCACTTGCCGAAATCGGCGAGAATAGCTTCTCTGCAGGCTTCAACGCTCTCTCTCTTGAGAACGTTGCACTCGTAGCCCAGTGCCTTGCCTCCTGCGGCGTTGATCTTTTCAGCTACCTTGTCGGCAGCCGCTTTATTAAGGTCGAGAATAGCAATGTTTGCACCGCAAAGACCAAGCGCCTCGGCGAACATAGAGCAAAGAACTCCGCCACCGCCCGTGATAACGGCGGTTTTGCCTTTAAGGTCAACGTTAAATGGTAATTTCATAATTTTCTCCTTTTGCAGAATTACATATTGAAGTAATTCTTTGCGTTGTTTATACAGATATCAGAGACAAGATTGTCAAGAAGCTTACGGTTGTTGTCAAACTCTCCGTTTTCAACTATTCTTCCAATTCTCTGGCAAAGTATTCTTCTGAAATACTCGTGTCTGGGATATGAAAGGAAGCTACGGGAGTCGGTGGTCATACCAACGAATGCCGCAAGAGCGCCTTCGCTTTCAAGAGCCTTGAGCTGTTCTCTCATACCGTCGAGGTGATCGTTGAACCACCAGGCAGTACCTATCTGCAATTTACCCTTGATGCCGTCACCCTGGAAGTTACCGAGCATTGTGGCAATCATATAGTTATCGTTGGGGTTGAGAGAATAGAGAATAGTCTTTGGAAGATTGCCTTCTACCTCAAGTGTGTCAAGGAAACGGGAAAGCTTCTCTGCAAGAGAGAATACTCCGATAGAGTCAAAGCCCGTGTCGGGACCGAGTTTTTTGAACATTCTGGTGTTGTTGTTTCTAATAGCGCTCATATGAAGCTGGAGAACAACGTCACGCTTCTTATATTCTCTTGCAAGGAAGAGAATAAGGTTTGTGCGGTAAGCCTCTGCGTCTTCCGCAGTAATCTCTCCTCCTGCCATAGCCTTGTCGAAAATTGCCGAAACCTCCTCCTCGCTCTTGATGAGGTAAGGAATGGTAACGAGGCCGTGGTCGGAAATTCGGCTTCCGAGAGACACGAAGTAGTCAAGTCTCTCGGTGAGCTTTGCCTTAAGGTCAGCAAAGGACTTAACTCCGTTTGCTGTAATATAGTCCTTGAAGGTCTCGGCGTCGATGTTGCACGCCTTGTCGGGACGGAAGGTGGGAACGACTCTCGTTTTAAGAGCGCCCGACTCCTTTATAGCCTTGTGATATTCAAGGGAGTCGAATGGGTCGTCGGTCGTGCCCACAAGCTCTACGTTAGAGGTGTTGATAGCCGTCTGCGCCGAGAACTTGGTGGTCAGATAATCGTTTGCCTTGTCCCAAATCTCCTTTGCCGTGTCGGCGGAAATGGGAGTGTGGATGCCGAAATATCTCTGCAATTCAAGGTGTGACCAATGGTAGAGAGGATTGCCGAAGGCAAAGCCTACTGCGGTACACCAAGCCTTGAATTTTTCAAAATCGTCGGCGTCACCTGTAATCAGGCTCTCGTCAACACCCATAGTACGCATAAAGCGCCACTTGTAGTGGTCTCCGCCAAGCCAGATTTCAGTAATATTCTTATATTTCTTGTCCTCGGCTATCTCCTTGGGAGACAAATGACAATGGTAGTCGTAAATGGGCAGAGACTCTGCAACGTCGAAAAACAGATGTCTTGCCGTTTTTGTGTCAAGCAAAAAGTTTTTATCAAGAAAAGCCATAGTTTTTCCTTTCTTTTAGCTAATTAATATAAAGGAACCACGCCGTTATGCTATCTTTGGGTCATAGCATAACTTTAGATATGCGGGCTCTGCAACGGTGCAACCGTTACTCAAAATCAAAGTTTGAGGTAAGGTATTTGTAGCTGCGTTCAATGCAAACCAGCGGATCCTCGTGGCAACGGTCCTGCTCTATCATAGCATATCTTGGTGCGACAGAAGCCTCAACAACCTCGTCCCAGAGAGTGTTGCCACATCCTACCTCACAATGCTCTACCTCGTTGGAGTTGAGAGAGCGTATATCCTTGTAGTGAAGAATGGAAATTCTCTCGCCGTACTTCTTAATGAAGCGGGCGGGGTCAATACCCGTGAGAGCACACCAATAAGTATCGAAGATAAGGGAAAAATTGCCATCTTCAAGAAGCATATCCATAATAGTTCTGTCGCCGTCGATCTTAGAAAATTCAAAGGCGTGGTTATGCCAGCCGAAGACCATACCCTCAGCCTCACAACGCTTTTGAATTTCGTTGCACTCGCTGACCGTCTTTTTCATGGCGTCGTAGCTTTCTCGAGCGGTTTCGAGTACAGAGCCGATGCCCGCAACCTCGACGCCGAGCTTCTTGTTAAACTCAATTGCGCCCTCAAGGTCGTTTTGAAATCTCGTAAAGGGCAGATGTGTTGCCACAAGCTTGATTCCATAGTGGTCGCAGACCGAGCGTGCATATTCGGGGTCGCTTGAAATTTCCTCGGGAATACCCGAAAACTGTGCGGTCTTGAAGCCAATCTCGGCAAGAGCCTTTATAGTCTTTTCGTAGTCCTCTTTCGTTTTGCAAAGCTCACGAACTGTATAGAGCTGTGCACCAATTCTTTTATCCATAATAAACCTCTTTATTCAAAGTCGAAATTTGTGGTAAGATACTTGTAGCTGCGCTCAAGGCACTTGAGGGGGTCATCGTGGCAGTAGTCCTGCTCTATCATAGCGTACCTTGGAGCGACGGATGCCTCAACGACCTCGTCCCAGAGGATATTTCCACGGCCGACTTCACAGTATTCAACCTTGATGTCGGGAAGAGGTAAAAGGTCTTTGTAGTGAAGGATAGACACCTTTTCACCGTTCTTCTTGATGAAGCGGGCAGGGTCAATGCCTACGTATGCCAGCCAGTAAGTATCGAGAATGAGAGTGAAATTGCCCTCCTCCAAAATAACGTCCATAACCGACTTGTCGCCATCAACTCTTGCAAACTCAAAGGAGTGGTTGTGCCAGCCGAATACCATTCCCTCTTCTTCAAGACGGCGGTTTATTTCGTTGCACTTTTTGATGGTTTCGCGAAGGGTGGGCAGGTCGCGTCTCAACTCTATGGGAGCGCTGCCGATGCCTGCAACCTCAACTCCGAGCCTCTTGTTAAAGCTCACGGCTTCTTCAAGGTCGTCAACGTATCTTGCGTAAGGAAGATGAGTGGCAACTATCTTTATTCCGTAGTTGTCGCAAACTGCGCGAACGTAGTCGGGGTCACGGGAAACCTCTTCGGGAATGCCCGACAGCTGAGCGGTCTTGAAGCCGATTTCGGCAAGAGCCTTCATCGTCTTTTCAAAGTCTTCCTTCGTCTTGCAAAGTTCACGTACCGTGTAAAGCTGTGCGCCTAATCTCTTATCCATTTTGCACCTCTTAATAAGTGTTGGAAAGGTCTGCAGCCTTTGAAGGAGCAACGGCAGTCTTTACCTTTGAGGTCTTGATTCTCTTCTGAAGCTCAGCCCAGAAATCGTCGTGAGGGAAGTTGTCAACGTCTACCCACTTGTTGCCGATCCAGGTTGAATAGTGGATAGCATTTGAAATGGTAAGACCGTTAATTCCTTCAAGACCGGGTGCAAGAAGAGGAGTTCCGTGAAGAACTGCGGAGATGAAGTCGTTGAAGATGCCCACGTGCTGAGGTCCGCCCGACGAGTCAACGTCAAGCTCGATTGTTTCGTAGTCAAGAAGCTTGAAGGCTTCCTTTGTAATCTTATTGAATTCAGGCTCGGGCATAGCGAGCTTGTCGAAGATTATCTTGTTGTTTTCAACGATAACACGACCCATATCGCAGGCAATTTCAATTCTGTTGGTCATAGGAGTCTCTGCGGTGGAGGTGATATAAACACCCGTCATACCGTTTTCGTATTCCATAAACGCCGTAACCTCGTCCTCTACCTCGATATCGCGGTACTTGCCGAAGTAAACGTGTGACATGATTTTCTTGGGCATACCGAACATCCACTGCCAGAGGTCAAGCTGGTGAGGGTTCTGGTTGATGAGAGTTCACCACCCTCGGTAGCCCAGGTTGAACGCCAAGCGGCGCTGTCGTGG
>JAZSLY010000058.1:0-5745 GCA_045535585.1 Eubacteriales bacterium | reverse complement strand
GAAAAGTAAATGGGGATTTCTTCTCTATAAGCTTTACAATCTCGGTATTCCATACATAGTTTTTTCAGTTGTTTATATATTGATAAACAGCTTAGTTGGAGAATCAAATACCGGTTTTGCAGTTTCAGATATTCTTTATATTTGGAAAACTCCTGTTGCTCAATATTGGTTTTTGTATGCACTGTTCTTTTTGTTTTGTATTTGGACGGCTTTTTCGGGAATATTAAAAAATTGGCAAATTACGCTTATTGTTGTTTTAATAGGCTATTTAGCTCCGCTTTTTAGTATTCCCCTCGGAAGTCTGGATGTGGTGTTTTACTCGGCACTTGCTTTTGGAATCGGCACATTCGTGGACTTCAAAAGCATCACAAAGCTCTCAAATTTGTCTAAATGTTTAATTGTATTAATGCATATAGTAACAGGTGTCGTTTTTGTTATACTAAACAAAATTGAAGCTCCGTTCATAAAGGAAATAATGATACTGTTTGGAATATATTCCAGTATTATGTTCATTTCTATACTCCAGAACTGTAAGGCAATGGCTCGTTTTCTCGATTTTGTAAATAAGTATTCTTTTCAGATTTATTTGTTACACACCATATTTACGGCAGGAACAAGAATAATCCTGCTTCGCTTGAATATAGGTCAGTGGTGGATTCATATTCTTTTGGGAACTGCCCTCGGATTAGCATTTTCGGTGTTAGCGGCAGTAATTTCAAAGAAAGTAAAATTTTTGAATTTCTTCTTTTTTCCATCAAAAGCATATGCATTGAAGAAAAAATAGCATAGAAATAGCAAATTGCAATAAAAGATTAGTTTGCCGATGAATAAAATAAGGAGAGAAAAATGGATTTTTTAGCCACGCTTTCAATAGTTGCCCTGATGCTTTTATACGCCGTGCCGGGCTTTATAATGATGAAGGGGAAAATGTTTCCCGAGTCGGCAATGTCGATAATTTCAAAGATTTTAATTTACGTTTGCCAGCCCTGTTTTTCTGTATACGCCTTTAACAAGTTAGACTTTTCGTGGGGCTTTCTCGGCGAGGTGCTCTTGTTTATGGGAGCGATACTCGTTTTGCAGATCGTTATTCTTCTATCGGTCTCTACCTTGTATAAGAGTAAGTGGGAGAGCGTAAAATACAGAATATGCACTATTGCCTCCTGCTTTGGAAACTGCGTTTTCTTCGGTGCGCCAGTTCTGGAAAAGCTGATGCCTCATTTCCCCGAGGCGATAGTTTACGCCAACGCCTACGCCGTGGTGATGAATATTCTGTGCTGGACTATCGGTTCAACTATTATCACGGGTGACAAAAAGTACGTCAGCGTGAAAAAGGTCTTTTTAAACCCGGGCACTATCGGCTTTATTCTTGCAATTCTTTTCTACGCCCTTGAAATCAGGTTTTCTTCCGACCTGCAGAGCGCCCTCTCGCTCCTTGGCAGAATGACCACGCCCCTTTCTATGATGGTGCTTGGTATGCGCCTTGCAACTGTAAAAATAAAGCCCATATTCTCAACACCCCTTTTCTACTTTACCGTGTTTTTAAAGCAGTTTGTTTACCCGATGATTGCGTTCTTCCTCTTCTCCGTTCTGTCGGTGTCCCGTGACCTGCTTTTTACCGCCTTTATTCTCTGTTGCTGTCCCGTGGCAAGCGTTGTTTTGAACTTTTCCGAGATGCTCGGCGAGGGTCAGGAAAATGCGGCGGATATTCTGCTTCTCAGTACGATGCTGAGCATTGTGACCATGCCATTGATGCTATTGATGCTATAATTATTATGAGGGAAATTTTATGAAGGATAAAAAGCTTCTTATCGTTGACGGAAACAGTATAATGAACCGTGCATTTTACGGCGTGCGACCCCTTGTTACAAGGTCGGGCGTGCCCACCAACGCGGTTTACGGCTATCTTAATATATTGAAAAAGCATCTCGATGCAATACACCCCGACTACGTGGCGGTGGCGTTCGACCTGAAAGCGCCTACCTTCAGGCACAAAATGTACGACGCCTACAAGGCAGGCAGACACAAGACCCCCGAGGAGCTTTTAAGTCAGGTGGATATCATCAAGGAAGCCACAAGGCTTCTCGGTATTGCCACGGTAAGCCGTGAGGGCTTTGAGGCAGACGATATTCTCGGTACGCTATCTCATAATTTTGAGGGAAAGAGCTATCTCGTTACGGGAGACCGTGACGCGCTCCAGCTTGTCCGTGAGGATATCACCTTGATTTTGGCGTCAACGGGTGACGACGTGGTCTATACCCCCGACGCAATAAGGGAGAAATATTCCCTTGACCCCGAAAAAATGATAGACCTTAAAGCGCTGATGGGCGACTCCTCCGACAATATCCCGGGTGTCGCGGGAATAGGAGAAAAGACGGCGATAAAGCTTCTCGTCGTGGCGAAAACCCTTGACGGCGTCTATGAAAGCCTTGAAAAAGGAGAGCTTGACGCAGGCGCATCGGTGAAGGCAAAGCTTTCGGCAGACAAGGACAACGCCTACCTTTCAAAAGCGCTTGCCACAATCAATACCGAGGTGGCAGGGCTTCCGGGCTTTGACGAGCTTGTGCTGAAAGAGCGTGACGTGACGGCGCTCCGTGCTCTTTTCGTGGAGCTGGAATTTACCAAAATGATGTCACGCTTCGGTCTTGATGCAGAGCCAACACACACCAAAAGTGTCGCAGGTGACGACGGACAGATTTCCTTCGACAGCGTGGAGGAGTCACGAGGGGAAAGCGAAAGCGTTTCGGCAGGAGAGTTTGCAGGGCTATTTGAGGGAGAGGTTGTTACCCTCGACCTGATTGACGGTAAATTCTATTATCACAAGGGTGGAAAATTCTATTCAACAGAAGCCACGGGAGAGGCGGTAGACGCCATAGAGGCGTCGGGCGCAAGGCTGTCGCTTTTCGACTCCAAGGGCTTCTGGCACAAGGTGATTTCTCTTGGCAGAGTGCCACGTGAGAGCCTTGTAGCCTTTGATATTCAGCTTGCGTCCTATATCGACAACCCCGACAGCCGAGGCGACCTTGGCAAAATCGTGATGTCGTATTTGTCAAAGAGCCTTTTCCCAGGGGCTGAAAAGGCGTTTGACCTTCGTCTGCCTTTGCTGGAGGAGCTTTACGGCGTGCTTAAGGAGAGGATAGAGTCGGAAGGGTTGACCTACCTTTACTACGAGGTGGAATTGCCCCTTTCCTACGTGCTTGCAGGAATGGAAAGCCGAGGCTTTATGGTGGACCGTGAGGGCATTGAGCACTTTGGCGTGGAGCTGAAAACCAAGCTTGACGCATCAATGAAGGAAATATGGGCGCTGGCAGGGGAGGAATTCAATATCAATTCCCCGAAGCAGCTTGGCGCTGTGCTTTTTGAAAAGCTTGCTCTCCCCGCAACAAAGAAGAACAAGACGGGCTACTCAACCGATGCTGAGACGCTGGAGAAGCTTCGTTTTCATCATCCGATAGTTGACTATATACTTGAATACCGCAAGCTTTCCAAGCTTTACGGCACCTATATTGAAGGGCTTATTGCGGTTATAGGCGAGGACGGGCGTATTCACACAAGCTTCAATCAAGCCCTGACCCAGACGGGCAGACTGTCCTCTGCCGAGCCTAATTTGCAGAACATTCCCGTCAGGACGAAGGAGGGCAGTACGCTTCGCCGCTTCTTCGTGGCAGAGGAGGGCTCGGTGCTGATTGACGCCGATTACTCACAGATTGAATTGCGTGTGCTTGCCCATATGTCAGGCGACGAAAACCTTATTTCAGCCTTTAATTCGGGCGCGGACATCCATTCCGCCACCGCTTCTCTCGTCTTTGGCGTGCCGCTTGACAAGGTAACGGGTGAGCTTCGAGGCAGGGCAAAGGCGGTGAATTTCGGTATAGTATACGGAATAGGCGAGTTTTCTCTGGCAGGCGACCTTCACGTTTCTATGAAGGAGGCAAAGGACTACATCAACGGCTATTTCGCCACCTATCCAAAGATAAAGGAATATCTCACACGCACAGTTCAGGACGCTACACGTGACGGATACGTCACTACTATGTGGGGCAGAAAACGCTATATCCCCGAGCTTACGGGAACGAAAAAACAGCTTCGTGCCTTCGGTGAGCGTGTGGCAAAGAATTCTCCCATTCAGGGTACTGCCGCCGACCTTATCAAGCTTGCTATGGTCAAGACAGCAAGACGCCTTGAAAAAGAGGGACTTATGAGCCGACTTATCTTGCAGGTGCACGACGAGCTTATTATAGAAGCCCCCGAGAGCGAAAGGGAAAGAGCGTCGGTCATTTTGAAAGAGGAAATGGAACGAGTGGCACAAATGAAGGTTTCTCTCTCGGTAGACGTGGGCGTGGGTAAGAACTGGCTTGAAGCGAAAGAATGACGGAGACGTTAAAATCGTCCAGAGCGTCAAAAACAAAGTAATTTTAATTTTAGAGGAAGTAGAAGCTTTCACGACAATAGCTTTTTCGTAGAAAAAATGATTTTGAGAGAAAAAGATCGTGCTTTGGTATTGCTTTTGTTCTAGATTTGGAATATAATGATATACAATAGGTAAGGGGGTATAAATATGGAAGTTATGTCTGCAAGAGAAGCAGCTGACAGATGGGGTATATCCCAAAGACGAGTAGCTGTTCTGTGCTCTGAAAATAGAATAAAAAATGCACAAATGTTGGGGAAAATGTGGCTTATACCGACGAATGCAGAAAAGCCTATTGATGCAAGAAGCACAAGATATAATACCACTGACGAAAAGATGGCAAAACCTTTTCTAAAATGGGCAGGCGGAAAAGGGCAGTTATTAAAGGAAATTGAAAAATATTACCCTTTTGATGACGGAACAATCACAAAGTATGCCGAGCCTTTTGTAGGTGGTGGCGCCGTTCTTTTTGATATTCTCAGCAAATATGAAATACAACAGATTTATATAAGTGATATAAATGCTGAGCTTATAAACACTTATGTTATCATAAGAGAGCATATAGAAGAATTAATAACTTTGCTTAACGAATATCAAGGCGAATTTGTGCCTCTTGAAACGGAAGACAGAAAAATATATTATATGGCAAAAAGAGATAGGTTTAATGAGTTAAAGGTTAATGGTAACGAAGCTGAAAATATCGAAAAAGGGGCTCTAATGATATTTCTTAATAAGACTTGCTTTAACGGCTTGTTTAGAGTTAATAAAAAAGGTCTTTTCAATGTTCCTATGGGCGCATATAAAAATCCTCTTATTTGCGATGAAAAAAATCTTCGTGCGGTATCGGATAAGCTTCAAAAAGTTGAAATCGTTTGTGGTGATTACAGAGAGTCGGCAAACTTTATTGACGAAAATACATTTGTTTATTTTGATCCACCATATAGACCTTTAACCGAAACGGCAAGCTTTACTGCATATACTGAAAACATATTTAATGACGAAGAACAAATTGAGCTTGCGGATTTTGTAGAGAAAATGCACAAAAAAGGTGCAAAAGTAGTTGTAAGCAATTCAGATCCAAAGAATTCTAACACAGAGGATGATTTCTTTGATAACCTCTACTCTGCTCATACGATTAAGAGAGTTGAAGCCACTCGAATGATTAATTGCAACGGGGAAGCGAGAGGAAAAATTAAAGAGATTTTAATTTCAAATTTTTAAGGAGTTACGAATATGGCAAATAGAGATTTTATGACTTGGCTATCAAGCTTTCGTGACAGCATAGCAGACTATGGCTACTATATTGATTTTGAAAAGGTACACAGAAATGTTGAGGGAAT
>JAZSLY010000147.1:0-4520 GCA_045535585.1 Eubacteriales bacterium | reverse complement strand
GCAATCAAGCCACGAGCAATAAGTTCCTCGTAAATTTTCATTTTATATCTCCTTAATTTTAATAACAAAATAAAAAGTCCTTGAAGAGCAAGCTCTCCAAGGACGTCAAAAACGTGGTACCACCTTGATTCGTCGGCAGGGAAACCGACCTCTTTACGTTATAACGGACGTTAGCCGTCGTAGCCTACACACATAAAAAGCTTCAGCAACGCACTCAAAGACGTATTCACTATGAAAACTCACGCGCCTCTCATCACCCGGCAACTTTCTGTTTTCCGTATTCCATAGCTACTTGCTCTTATCACAGATTTAACAATGAAACAATTATACTATAAAGCTCGTAAAATGTCAAGAGCAATTTTATACTTTTTTAACCTCATAAACGGTTGTCTGTCTATATACCTCTCCGGCATCATAAAATCCAATTCCATGGTTGATGCAGTCAGGCTCGGTCTGCGCCTCGAGGCAGAATGCTCCGTGCTTTATCCTCGGAACACCGTCTCTGAAATCCGGCTTTCCTTGAAGGAAATTACCCGTGTAGAACTGAACTCCGGGCTGGTCGGTATATACGTTAAGCGCAAGGCTTCCGTTGGTCACCGAAGCAGCAAGTGAAAGATTATTTACTCTAAATTCTTTGTGTATTTTAGGGCAGAGTATAAAGTTGTGGTCGTAACCGTCAACGCTCTTGCCAAAATCCTCACCAATCCTTTTCGGACTTTGGAAGTCGTATGCCGTTCCCGAAACAAGCGGTCTGTTGCCATTTGGAATCAGGCTGTCATCAACCTCGGTATATCTATCGGCAAAGATAGTCGCGGTGTGCTCGTCAATTACACCGCCGAAGCCGTCGAGATTAAAGTAGGCGTGATTAGTCAGCGCAATAGGAGTTTTACCCTCTGGGATTGCCTCGTAGTCAATTATAACCGACGCATCAATGAGAGTGAATTTAACCTTAACCGAAAGGCCCGCAGGGAAGCCCTCCTCACAGTCGGGGGAGTAGTATGAAAGGGTAACGCTATCCTCGCTAACCTCTTCAATTTTCCAAACCTTGAAGCTGAAGCCGTCACCGCCGTGCAGACAGTTGCCGCCGTCGTTGTCTGTGACCATATAAACCGCTCCGTCCATATTAAAGCAGGCGTTGCCTATACGGTTTGCCACGCGACCGACGGTTGCGCCCTGATAAGAGTCGGTATCCGCCTCGTAATCGGCAAGAGAGTCGTATCCGCCAACAATATCCACGCCAAAGGTCTCAAAGCGCACGATAGTTGCTCCACGTGTCATAACCTGCAACTTTGCTACTTTGTTTTCAAGCGTGACAATCTCGATTTCCTCACCGCTTTTCAGTTTTCCGAATATCTCCCTATTCATAGTCCACCTCAAACAACTTGATAACGATATTATATCGCATTTTTTAAAGATTGTAAATATAAAAATATAAAAACTATTGTATTTTTCCATATTTTGTGATAAAATATTAAAATGACAAAATATGTGCGTTCCATTCGCGCACAGAAAAGGTAGGAAAATCAAATTATGGAAAAGTTTTATTTAACAACCGCCATTGCTTACGCATCCCGCAAGCCCCATATAGGCAACACCTACGAGATTATTATGGCTGATGCCTTTGCGCGCTTCCAGAAGACGCAGGGCAAGGACGTATTTCTCTGCACGGGTACCGATGAGCATGGTCAGAAGATAGAAAACCTCGCAAATGAGACTGACATTACCCCCAAGGCATACGTTGACCGCGTTGCAGGGGAGATTAAGAATCTTTGGGATTTGATGGGCGCAGATTACGACCACTTTATCCGCACCACCGACGATTATCACGAGAAGGCTGTTGCCAAGATTTTCAAGAAATTCTACGATAAGGGCGATATTTACAAGGGCTACTATGAGGGCTGGTACTGCACCCCCTGCGAGTCCTTCTTTACCGCAACTCAGGCTGCAGAGGGCAAATGCCCCGACTGCGGCAGACCTGTTTCTCAGGCAAAGGAGGAAGCATACTTCTTTAAGATGTCCAAGTACGCTGACCGCCTTATCAAGCACATAGAGGACAACCCCGGCTTTATTGAGCCCGAAAGTCGTAAAAAGGAAATGGTTAACAACTTCCTTAACGCAGGTCTTCAGGACCTCTGCGTTTCGAGAACCTCGTTTACCTGGGGAATTCCCGTTGATTTCGATCCCAAGCACGTCACTTACGTTTGGCTTGACGCGCTCACCAACTATATCACCGCACTCGGCTACGATCCCGACAAGTCCTTTGAGGAGCAGAGTGAAAAGTTCAAGAAGTATTGGCCTGCCGACGTGCATATTATTGGTAAGGACATTCTTCGCTTCCACACGATTTACTGGCCTATATTCCTTATGGCACTTGATTTGCCTCTTCCCAAGAAGGTTTTCGGTCACCCCTGGTTCAATTTTGGCAACGACAAGATGTCAAAATCCAAGGGCAACGTGGTGTATGCAGACGAGCTTGCAGAGCGCTTTGGCGTTGATGCAGTAAGATATTACGCACTCTCTGAGATGCCTTATAACTCCGACGGTAGCGTTACCTACGAGTCCGTCGTTGCAAGATACAACAACGACCTTGCCAACAACCTCGGCAACCTTGTAAGCCGTACCCACGCTATGACCAAGAAGTACTTTGACGGCATCGTTCCTGCGCCTGATAAGTGTGATGAGGTTGACGATGACCTGAAAGCGACCGTGGCAAGTGCAATTACCAAGTCTGTCGAGCTTATGGGCGCGTATCACGTGGCTGACTCGCTTGACGAGATATTCTCAATGCTTCGCCGTGCCAACAAGTACATTGACGAAACTATGCCTTGGGCGCTCGCGAAAAACGAGGAGGACAAGCCTCGCCTTGCGACTGTAATTTACAATCTTCTTGAAACTATTAGAATAGGCGCAGTTCTTCTAAAGCCCTATATCCCTACCACTGCAGAGAATATCTTCTCGCAGCTTGGTACCAATAAGACCGATTTCGCAACTATCAAGGAGTTTGGCGCGCTCGAAGCAGGCAAGCCTCTCGGCGAAGCCTTCACCCTCTTTGCGCGTATTGACGAGAAGAAGTTCCTCGAGGAAATGGAGGCAAAGATTGCCGCTGCAATCGAGGCAAATAAGCCTGTTGAGGAGCCCGAGCACGAGGCTGAAATCGGAATTGACGCATTCGCTGCCGTTGAGCTTCGCGTTGCTGAAATCCTCTCTGCAGAGCCTATCCCGAAAGCAAAGAAGCTTCTTAAGCTCCAGGTTGACCTTGGATACGAGAAGCGCCAGGTCGTTTCGGGCATTGCAAAGTTCTATACCCCCGACCAGCTCGTAGGCAAAAAGGTTTGCCTTGTCACTAACCTCAAGCCCGCCAAGCTTTGCGGAGTTGACAGCTTCGGTATGATTTTAGCTTCGGGCGAGGAGGACGTTAAGGTAGTATTCCTTGATTCCTCGGCAAAGAATGGAGACAGAATACACTAATGAAATACTTCGATTCTCACGCACATTATTATGACGAGAGATTTTCCGAAGAATTAAGCGAGGGTGTCGATAATCTTATCGGCACTCTTCTTTCGGATAGCACTTCGTATATAATAAATATAGGTACGAGTCCTGAAACCTCGCGCCTCGCAATAGAGCAGGCGAAGAAATACGATAATATGTATACCGCGGTTGGTATTCACCCCTCTGACACACGCTTTCTTACGGATATGGAGGCGGAGCTCGCTGAAATAGAATCGCTCGTTCTTGATAAATCGAACAAGTGCGTCTGCATAGGTGAAATCGGACTCGATTACCATTATCCCGATACCGATAAGGAAAAGCAGATGCTCTATTTTGAGGCACAAATGCGCCTTGCGGAAAAGCTAGGTATGCCCGTTTGCATTCACGATAGGGAATCACACGCTGACGTTATGGAGGTGATTCACCGTTTCCCAAACGTCAAGGGCGTTCTCCATAGCTTTTCGGGCTCTGCCGAGATGGCAGAGGCGCTTGTTAAGCTCGGTTGGATGATATCCTTCTCGGGAACTCTCACCTTTACCAACGCCAAGAAGCCTCGTGAGGTTGCTGCGCGCATTCCTCGTGAGTTTGTAATGATTGAAACCGATTGCCCATACCTTGCGCCCCACCCCAAAAGAGGCACACTGAATCATTCGGGAAATCTTGAATACACCAATGCCGTTCTTGCATCAATCTGGGGTGTATCGCCTGAGGAGTGCGCGGCTATTACAGAAAATAACGCAAAAAGGTTCTTTAGATTATGAAAAAAACAATGTGCATAACCTATATAGTTGACGGAAAGCTATACGTTAACGTCACCAACCGATGCTCCAACAGATGCGATTTCTGTATCAGGAACAACGGCGACGGTGCATACGGCTCGGATAGTCTCTGGCTCGAGCGCGAGCCTACTGTGGAGGAAATCAAGGCGTCTGTATTTTCGCATGACCTTTCGACCTTTCCCGAGCTTGTCTTCTGTGGCTACGGTGAGCCGAGTTACCGCCTCTACGATATAAGAGAGGTGGCTCTTG
>JAZSLY010000031.1:0-7066 GCA_045535585.1 Eubacteriales bacterium | reverse complement strand
TTGCTGCCCATTGGAAATACAAGTCTAACGTATCAAGCGGTGACGATATAGCAAAGAAGCTTCAATGGATTCATACGCTTCTTGAAACGGAAAAGGACTCCACTGAGAATCCCGACGAAATTATCAGCTCCCTGAAGGTTGATCTTTACGAAGACGAAATATTCGTATTCACACCCAAGGGCGACGTTATAAACCTGCCTGCAGGCTCTACCTCTATCGACTTCGCCTATGCTATTCACACGGCTATAGGTAACAAAATGGTGGGAGCTAAAATCAACGGAGTTATCGCTCCTATCGATACCATTCTCCAGACGGGTGAGATCGTTGACATTCTCACCTCCTCCGCTTCTAAAGGCCCAAACCGCGACTGGCTTAAAATTGTTCGTACCAGCGAAGCAAGAAATAAGATAAGGCAGTGGTACAAGAAAGAAAAAAGAGAAGAAAACATCGAAAACGCCAAGAGGGAAATTGACAGAATTTTCCGCAAATACAGCGTTCCCTTTAACGATGAGCAGAGAGATGCAATCGTTTTGAAGGTAGCCCAAAAATCAGGCGTCAACGACGTTTTGGACTACTATAACTCTATCGGCTACGGCGGTGTGTCGCTTTCAAAAATCGAAACTAAATTAAAGAACGAATTCGACAAGCAATTGAGAGTTGCTCCTCCCGAGGTCGAGGACACGATTACCACAAATATCGATTTAGAAAAAGAAAAGAAAATCAAGAAGAAATTCAATCAGCAGCAAAGCGTTATCGTTGAAGGCATTGACAACTGTCAGGTTAAATTTGCCAAGTGCTGCAACCCTCTTCCCGGTGACTCTATTATCGGCTTTATTACCAAGGGCTTTGGAATATCAATTCACAAATACGACTGTAAAAACGCCATAGAGGGTCTGAAAAATCCTGATACCAAGGACCGTTGGGTAACGTCCCGTTGGAGCAACAGCGCAGCAGATGCACACGACTCTAATTTTGATGCTCTCCTGAACGTATTTGCCAAGGACGACATTGGTGTTCTTGCAGAAATTTCCGGTGCTCTTGCCGAGATGCACGTGGGTATACTTTCCATCAATTCTCACCCCGTTTCCGCAAGTAGTGATATTATGCTCATCGGAATTACCATCAGAACGAAAAATACGGAGCATTTCAACTCCATTGTATCAAGGCTGAAAAAGCTTGGTAGCGTTGTAGACGTGACCCGTGGAGCACAAAACTAAGGAGAAAATATGAAAGCACTTATTCAAATTGTGGATAAATGTACCCTGACTATTGAGAATAATCCCCTGCCCTATTCGGAAATTGACAAAGGAATGCTCGTTCTGTTGGGAGTTGAAAACGGAGACGAAAAGCAGGACTGTGTAAAGCTTGCAAAAAAGATTGCCTCCCTGCGCATTTTCGACGACCAGAACGGCAAAATGAATTTGTCCTGCATTGACCCATACGTCAACGGTAGATTTATGGTGGTGTCCCAGTTTACCCTCTGCGCCGATTGCTCACACGGGCGCAGACCGAATATGATTGCCGCCGCCCGTCCTGAAATTGCCGAGCCCCTTTACAAATACTTTACCGAGTGTCTAGATAACGAATGCAAGGCACTTACGCAAAGCGACGAGAGCTTTGTTGTTACGGGCTCCTTTGGCGCACATATGCTCATTAATTTCACCAACGTAGGTCCCGTCACCATGATGATAGAAAGCGAAGATTTAAAATGATAACCGTTTCGGGCGATAACATAACCGCTCTATATACGAAAAATATATTGTCGGAAATTTTCAGCGAATTCTGTTTTTCCACAGTTAAGCACATTGACTGTACCACCGAGGTCAACCTTAACAGCACCACGGTTAATGCCAAAATACTTATTGACGGCAAGTGCTATTCACGCACCGAAAGACTTTCCGACCACCTTAATCCCCGTCTTGCAACCACCACCGCTATCGGTAAAGCAATTTTCGATTTTGCCAAGGAGAAGAAGCGTGCCACCCCGTCCTACGGAGTTCTCACGGGGGTCAGACCCTTCAAAATTGCAGTTGACCTGCTTACCCGTTACGACTACGACGAGGTTATAGAAAAGCTACAGAACAACTACCTTGTAAAGAGCAATAAAATAGACCTGATAATCAACACGGCAATGTTCGACCAGAAGTTTAAGGAGCAACACGCAAAAAACGACGTGTCTCTTTATATTTCCATTCCTTTTTGCCCAACAAGGTGCAATTACTGTTCCTTTATTTCCTCCGCCGCCCCCTCGAAGCTTTCTCTTTTAGAGCCCTACGTAAACGAGGTCTCAAAGGAATTAAGCCTTGCGTCAAAGCTGATTTACGAAAACAACCTCAACCTGAAATCCGTTTATATTGGCGGAGGCACTCCAACCGTTTTAAGCGACAAGCTCTTGAAAAGGCTGTTGATGGACCTGAGAGAAAGCTTTCCCTTGAAAAACATTCTTGAATTTACCCTTGAAGCAGGACGCCCCGATACCATTACGGAAAAGAAGCTTGATATTATGCGTGAATTCGGCGTTTCAAGAACCTGCATAAACCCTCAATCCACAAACGACGAGGTGTTAAAGTCTATCGGCAGAAACCATACGGCTCAATGCTTTTTCGATGCCGTTGAGCTTGCTAAAAGCTACCCCTTTGATATTAACTGCGACGTTATTGCAGGGCTATACGGAGACACGGAGGAAAGCTTTAAAAAGGCGGTTGACGACGTTATAAGCCTGAATATCGAAAGCATCACCGTTCACGACCTTTGCATTAAGAAATCCGCCTCGCTGAAAGAGCGAAACGTGAGTATGACCTCCGAGATAATCGACGAATGCATCGAGTATTCCAAAAACTCCTGCATATTGAACGGCTATCTTCCATATTATTTGTATAAGCAAAAGTATTCGGTTGGCAACCACGAAAACGTGGGATATTGCATCAACGGTCACGAATGCTACTATAATATTGCTATGATGAACGAGGTGGAAAACGTAATCGGCATTGGTGCAGGTGCATCCTCCAAGCTTGTCGGCAGATGCTCCGACGACAAGATTGAGCACTTTTACAATTACAAATTCCCAACCGAGTACGTCAACGGTCCCGAAAAAGCAAAAAGCAATCTGGAGAAAATCGATTCTCTCTTAAAGCAACGATAATTCAGAGGTGAATTTTATTTGAAAAAGCAAAACTTTCTACAAGGTGCATTAATACTTGTTTTTGCATCTCTTGTTGTAAAAATCTTCGGCGCCATATTCAAAATACCGCTTACTAATATTATCGGCGTCAACGCTATGGCGTACTTTAATACGGCATACGGCTTCTACGTTATTTTCTATATGATTTCTACCGCAGGAATACCCGTAGCACTGTCGAAGCTTGTGTCGGAAGCCGAAGCAAAAAAGAGAATTGCCGAAATCAAAAAGATATTCAAGGTTTCGCTTTTGATGTTCTTTACTCTCGGCGTTATCGGCACCGCCATAATGATAGTTTTTTCCAAGCCATATTCCTCATACGTACATCTTGACGGATTGCATCTGTCCATATTCTCGATAAGCATTACCCTTTTCTTTATGTGTATCACTTCTGCCTACCGAGGATATTTTCAGGGGCTAAAAAATATGACTCCAACCGCAGTATCACAAGTAATCGGTGCCTGCGGAAAGCTATTTATAGGACTTCTTGTTGCCAAAATCTCCGCCGATGCAGGTCTGCCCAGCCACCTTATTGCCGCCTTGACTCTCCTTGGAATTACAACGGGGTCGATAGGCAGTACCGTTTATCTCTATTTCTACAAAAGAAAATGTGACAGAGAAAGCGCACCGCCTGTATGTGACGCCGATATCTCTACATCTAAAAGCCGAGAAATTTTCGGTAAAATTGTCAGCATCGCTATTCCAATCACTCTCAGCGCAACCATTTTAAGCCTTACTAACACAATCGACACCACGACTATGATAAGGTGTCTTGTTGACGGCGGTGTTGACACTCTCAACGCAACCAACATTATGGGCGCTTACACTTCCATGTCCGTGCCAATCAACAACCTTGCGCCTAACCTTATTTACCCGTTTGCGATAAGTATTATGCCTGCCATCACCTCTTTGATTGCATCGGGTAAAGAGAATAGCGTGGATTCGCTTATGAATTCTGCCCTGAGAATTGCATCTATTATAACCATTCCCTGCTCTCTCGGCTTGATTGCTTTTTCCAATCCTATTATCACCCTTCTTTTTGACAGTGATGAGATAATAAGCTATAACGGCACAGCCCTTACTGCAATAGAAATATCGTCTCTGATGCTATCTGTGCTTGCAATTTCAATTTTCTTTATCGCCATCGTTTCTGTAACAAACGCACTGTTGCAGGCATACGGTCTTGAAAAGAAAACTATAATATCCACCACCGTAGGCATACTTTTAAAGCTCGTACTTAACTATATGTTAATTCCAAACGAAGCCGTAGGCTTATTCGGCGCTCCCATCGCAACCGTTGCGTGCTACGCTTCAATTTCTGTAATTAATCTCTTTATAATTTTCAAATATACAAATTACAGACCTCGCGTTTTCAAGCTTACCTTTAAGCCACTTATTTCTGCTCTCGTCAGCATATTGATTTCAAAGACGCTTTACAATTTATATTTTTCTTCTATAGGCAGTTTCGGAGTCGTTTTCGCCATTCTTTTGACGGTAATTTTGTATTTCACAGCTATATTCGCCATGAAGACTGTTACAAACGACGATATTTTGATGCTCCCCAAGGGCAAAAAGATTGAAAAACTGTTAATTAAATTAAAACTTTTATAAACATTTTGTGTGTTATGACTAATTTTTCGATAAATTGTTTGTGCAATATAGTCGTTTTGTCTAAAAATATTGCAATTAATTTTAAAAAAGTTAATAAAAGCACTTGAAAAAAGAGTTTTTTAGTGCTATAATCAATACAACTTAAAAAGAAAGGGTATTAAAATTATGAACAAGACACAATTAATCGAAGCAGTTGCTGCAAAGGCAAACATCAAGAAGAAGGACGCTGAAATCGCAATCAACAGCCTCGTTGCCGTTGTTACAGACGCTCTTGCAGATGGCGAAAAGGTTCAGCTTACCGGTTTTGGTTCTTTCGACGTTAAGGAAAGAGCTGCTCACGACGGTATCAATCCTTTTACAAAGGAAACTATGCATTTCGCTGCTACAAAGAAGCCCGTATTCGCAGCTAGCAAGGCTCTCAAAGACGCTCTTAACAAGTAATTAATGCGACTTGACAAATACCTCAAGGTAACCAGACTTATCAAACGTAGGTCTGTCGCCAACACCGCCTGCGACGACGCAAGGCTTGTAGTTAACGGAAGAGTTGCTAAGGCTTCTTACGACGTAAAAATCGGAGATGAAATAGAAATCTCTTTCGGTGAACGAAAGGTCAAGGTTAAGGTTTTATCATTAGAACCCACAATTCACAAGGCGGATGCTTCAACTATGTATGAAGTGTTGGACAATTTAAATGAATAATATAACATTCTCTCCCATATTATGTAGTATAATATGGGAGGTTTGTTTTATGGAGACATCAAATAGCAACATAGTAATCAACAATCGTTCGGAAATAGAGATTAAAGGAATTCGCGATATTATAAGCTATGACAACGAAAAGGTAATCTTCAAGCTGAGCGACTCATCCTTGGCGCTGATCGGAGAAAATTTCATTGTAAAAAAGGTGGACGTGGAAAACGGATGTGCTCTCGTTTTAGGCAAGCTCTATTCCCTATCCTTTTCAAATAACAATAACGCGCCAAAATCTTTTCTGTCGAGCTTGTTTAAATAATGCAGGTTTTCATTTTAAATCCTGCCGAACAAATTCTTACCTCTATTATGTTCGGACTTTTGTCGGGATTGATATACGATTTTCTTTGTGTTATCCCTTTTGCTATGAAGAGAGAAAAGAAATATAGCTTTATTTGCGACTTTGCATTTATGCTGATATTGACCTTCTTTATCTTTGCAATTACCTATGACAAAAACGACGGCTCTTACAGGTTGTATATTTTTGCGTCTCTTTTTTTTGCATTCATATTATACCGCCTTACCATTGGCAGAGCCTTAAAGGCGCTGGAGCTTAAAATTTTCAGAGGTATTTATAAAATTTTCGATTATATCGCATTAAAATTAAACAATTCACTTGACATTTTCACAAAATTTGTTAAAATAAAAGTAAGGTATCTCATCGGCACGGATAACAATAAAATTACAAAAAGGAGGAGCCATGAAAAATCTGGAAAAAAATCAAAAAACCAGAGCAAACTTTTGGATTAAGTTATCTTTTTCCATGGTTATCGTCTTCCTCTTTGTAATCGTTGTTAAAATCAATATGCAGATCAACGACCTGAAAGTAGTTCTTGAGCGAACGGAAAATGAATATCAAGAAAGATTGTTGAGCGTCGAAAAGCTTAAGTCCGATTTAAAGAAGCTCCCCGACAACATCGAAGACCTTGACGAAGCCACTTTAAAGAAGATTGCCAACGACGAGTTGAATTTGAGAGACAGCGATATTATTATTTTTGCTAACAGTCAACCTAATTGATTTTTAAATGACAGGTCTTACCTGTCATTTATTTTTGGAGGAAATATGAGAGTCATAAAGGACACGGAAATTATTGATGTTGTGGAAAAGCTTTTTATCGAAGCAAATACTTTTATACCAAGCGACGTCAATTCAAAAATAGAAGAAGAACGCTCAAAGCAAACCTCCGACCTTTCCCGCGGAGTAGTTGACACAATTTTGAAAAATAACGCCGTTTCTGCGCAAAAAGGTATTCCTATATGTCAAGATACGGGTATGGCGGTTTTGTTTGTAGAGATAGGCAATTTAGTGCAAATAGACACCACCCGCTCTTCCCTTCAGGAAATTGTTGACGCGGGCGTTGCAAAGGCATATCAGGGAGGATATCTCAGGCTGTCGGTTGTAGGTGATCCGCTGCGCCGAAAGAACACAAACGACAATACTCCCTCTATTTTATACACCAATATAGTTGCTGGTGACAAAATCAAAATCACCGCCCTTCCCAAGGGCTTCGGTAGTGAAAATATGAG
>JAZSLY010000167.1:0-4797 GCA_045535585.1 Eubacteriales bacterium | reverse complement strand
TTATATTTTTTTATGTTATGAAGCAAACCTCGCCTCTGCCGTACATTTGTATGGCGACGAGCGTCGGTTTGTTCATTCTGCATCTTTTTCTATTTCCCAAAAACGCCTTTTTCAATATAGATTTAATAGTGTTTATGGGAAAATCCGCTAAAATGTAAAACAAAATGGTATTAAGTGGTTTTAGCGGATTTTCCGCTAAAATATATGAGAAGCGCTTTATAATTTATCAGATAATTCTACAAAGTTTCAATTTTTTATTGAAATATAAAAAATAATGTGCTATAATACATATGTCACACCAATTAAATAATGAAATAACTGTATACCAAGGGAATATTATACTCTAATTACGATAAGCTAAGGGTTGGTAGTAATACGCTATCGCAATAACGCTTATCTGTTAAAAGAGTATAGAGTTATTTAATGGTGTGACAACTATGCGAGAGGTATTCTACGGTGTCATCTCGCAAGGGGTGGCACCTTATTTTTTATGGAAGAAAAGATATGTTCGTTTTTCGGGCACCGTGAAATTGAAATAACGGATGAGCTTTATTCAAGGACTGCCCTTGAAATTATGAGGGCAATAGAGGACGGGTGCACCGAATTCTATTTCGGAGGCTATGGAGAATTTGACGAGCTATGCTATAATATCGTGACGAAAATAAAAGAAGAAAACCCCGAATTTAAAATCAAGAGAACGTACTGTGTTTCTCGGGAGAGATATCTATATAAAAACGTTCGTTATTTCAAACGGGAGGACTACGACAAGGTGATATATCTGCCCCCTGCCTTTGAGGGCTGGTATAAGAGTATTTATTTTCGTAACTGTGCAATGATAGACAAAAGCGCCGTTATAATCTTCTGGGCAGAAGCGAGAGAGAATAGCGGAGCATACAAGGCGTATAAATACGCAAAAAGAACAAAGGGTAAGAGCATAATTAACCTATATAAAGAATGAAAAAAGAGTTTAGCGGATTTTCCGCTAAACTCTTTTTTTATAATCCAATCGTTGCTATTATCTTATCCTGCTTTTCTGTCATCGTCCTCTCGTCCTCGTCGGTGAGGTGGTCGTAGCCGAGGAGGTGGAGAGTGGAGTGGATAGTGAGGTAGGCGATTTCACGCTCAACGCTATGTCCGAATTCCTCTGCCTGAGCGGCACAACGGGCGTAGCAGAGAATGACGTCGCCAAGTGCTATGCACTCGTCGTCGAAGGGCACGACCTCGCTTTCGTCGTCGAGAGTAGGGAAGGAGAGCACGTCGGTGACGCTGTCACGCTCTCTCCAATCACGGTTGAGCGCCCTTATCTCCTCCTCGTCCACAAGGGTCACCGAAACCTCGGCTTGCCTTGTCTGCTCCTCATATTCAAGGGTGGCGTTCACCGCCCTTTTGCAGAGGGCACGGAGAGCGGGGGTAAAGGCACGCAGGACAGTTTTGTCGCTGGTGTATATCTTATTTTTTATTTTACTCATTGAAGCTTCCTCTTTCTGATGTCCTCGCCCTCAAAGAGAAATACGCGGTATTCTCCGAAAAGGCGGGAAACTATTCTTTCTTCGTACTGGCTTGTCAGCTGCTTGGGAGTGAGGTTGGTGGAAATAATAGTGGGCTTCATTGCCACGATTCTCGTATTGATGAGGGTATAGAAATAGGAAACGGAGCTTTTCGACTGTACCTCGGCACCCAGGTCGTCAATGATAAGAAGGTCTGCGTCCATATACTTATCGGTGAGGTGCGCCGAGGCGGCGTCTCTTGCAAAGCGCTCCTTTTCAAAGGCTGAAATAATGTTCTGTGCGCTGTCGTAGGCAACGCTGTAACCGCGGTCAAGCACTCCTCTGGCAATAGCCGAGGAAAGATGAGTTTTACCGAGACCCGTTGTGCCAACGAAGAGCAGGGAATCCGAGTCCTTGTTGAAGGTGGAGGCGTACTCCACGCACTTATTTTTTATTTTCGTCATCTGTGGGCGTGAGGCTTCGGGGTAGTAGGAAAGGTCGAAGGAGTCGAAGCTGTCCCGTTCAAGATATTTACCGAGTCCCGATGCTTTATAATTACTCTCGGTGATGGCACGCTTGAGACAATCGCACATCTTTATTCCCACGTAGCCCGTGTCGGAGCACTTTTCACATTCGTATTTAACGTCGGTAAAGTCGCGAGGAAAGCCTGACGCCACCAGTCTTTCTTCCTTTTCCTTTTTAAGCGCGGCAACACGCGCTTCTATTTTTTTAAATTCTGCTTCTCGCGCGCCGTCCTCAAGCAACGCCACCTTGAAGAATTTCAGTCCCGTTGCGGCAAGCTCCCCGTCTATTTCACCGATGCGAGCGTCGGCACGGCAGGCTTCGGCGCTTCTCTCGTCGGCATCAATTCTTGCCTTTTCCGCCTTTTGCCTGAATTTATCCTGAATACTTTGCTCCATAACTTTTCCTTTCGCAAAATATATTATTTATCGTCACTTTCAACCGCCGCTCTGAAAAAGGCGTCGGGGTCGAAGCCCGAGGCTCCGTCCTTTTTGCCCGAGTCACCTCTCTCAACCTCTGCCACGCTCTTAAAGCCCGAGCTGTGCCAGCTTTCAAGTATAGTGTTCATATAGCTTACGCTGACCTTGCCTATCTTGTCAACCATTCTTTCGTAGGCGAGGGTGATAAGCTCCTCGGGGAGCGCGAGATTTTTCCATTGTGAGAAAAGCGTCTTTTCCTTGGCGGTGAGTGCACGGGAGGAGATGCCCATAATGGAGCGAACACGGTTTTCAAAGGAGAGATATTCACGTCTCTCCAGAAAATACGTCTCTGCCTTTTGATATGTGTTTATTTCATTGTCCGCAAAATGAATAAGTAATTTTTCAACGTACCTGAGCGAGCTTTTTCCCTCGGAGGCGCAATGCTCTATGGCAAGCATTATAACGTCGAAGGGCATACAAAGATACTCGTAGAAGGAATAGAGAGTGGAGATATCGCTGTGGTTAAGCTTGCCTCCAAGCCTTCCCGTTGTATAGTCCACAAGCTCACGGAATTCTCCCTGATAGGCGTCGGCAAGCTCCTTGGAGGTGTAGCTACGCTCTGAAAGTGAGGCTTTCTTTTCGGCTTTCTGTGGCTTTTCCTCCTTTTTGGGAGCATTCGCTCTTTCAAGCAGTCCTGCACCACGCAGAAACGCCACGGCGCTCTTGTAATCGGCGTCGCTTATGCCAAGCTCACTGAGGGAAAGCGCCATTTGAGAGTTGAATTCCCCGTCGTCAAGAGAGGCGTGAGAAGAAAGCAAAAGAGCTATTTTCAGCTCCGTTTCACCTGCTTCATTAAGCTTCTTCAAAAGCTTTTTCGGGACGGAGAAGGCGTCGCCCAAAAGCTCGTTTTTTATTCTGTATTTAAAGCTCGACTCCATTACTGCGTCCCCCTTTTGAAAATTAAATCTTGTACTAATAATCTTATACTATTTTTTTGATTTAGTCAAGTATTTATTTTCGGTAAAGGTATACACTAAAGGGGAGGTGATAAATTTGAAAACTGTAATTTTAGCGGGCGGACAGGGCATGAGGCTCCGTCCCCTTACCGCCACCCGACCAAAACCGCTGATGCGCGTGGGCGACAGAAGTCTACTTGATATAATGCTTGAAAGGCTTTCCCTTTACGGAGTGAAGGAGGCGGCAATAACTCTCGGCTACAGAGGTGAGGACATCATTCACGAGATAGGGGAGGAAGCCTATGGAATAAAGCTTACCTACTTTACCGAGGATACGCCTTTGGGCACGGCAGGCTCGGTTAAGAATTGCGAGGATTTTATAGAGGGGGACACCCTCATTCTGTCGGCAGACGCCCTCACCGAGATAAATTTCGGGGATATGCTTCGCTTTCACCGTGACAGAGGGGCAAGGCTTACTATCGCCACCACCGAAAGAAACAACCTGTCCCTCTACGGCGTTATTGAAACCGAGGATGACGGCAGAGTGACTTCCCTGAAGGAAAAGCCACCCCTTCCCGACCACTTTCGCGGACTTATCAGCTGTGGAATTTATATTATCAACAAGGAAATAATGGAGGGCGTTCCGCGAGGACGGGCGTGCGACTTTGCCCGTGACCTTTTCCCAAGGCTTATTGCAGAGGGAGGCGTTTTCAGCTATCGCACCGACGAGTTCTGGTGCGACGTGGGCTCCTTTGAAGAATATAAAAGGTCAAATCTCCTTACTCTTACGGGTGATTTCTTCGTCAGCGCAGAAAAATATCCCCTTCCCGACGGCAGTATTTCAAAAAGCGTTATCGGCAGGGGCACAAGGGTCTTGAAAAAGGCAAGAGTGGTGGAAAGCGTGGTGGGCAGGAACGTGAGAATAGGCGAGGGGGCACTCCTTGACGGCTGTATCCTCGGCGACGGCGTTACCATAGGCGACGGCGTGCGCGTGTCACGGGGCGCAGTTATCGGAGACTTTGCCACTCTCCCCGACGGCACAATCGTCGCCCCCGACACACGAGTGGAAGCCTACGGAGGATTGATGAGTGAATAGGTAAGAGGTAAGAGGGAAGAGGTAAGGTAGTTTAGCGGAAAATCCGCTAAACAAGAAATATGGTATTATATGGTTTTAGCGGAAAATCCGCTAAACATATTTGAAATTTATACGATGTAGGGGATTTTTAACATTGGTTTTTTGCTTTTGCCATAGGACGACGATGAGCGGGGGATTTTTGCCGTGAAGCAGAGCGAAACGAGCAAAAATTCAAGCCATCCGACAACAGTCGGAGAAAACGACGAGCGGGGGATTTTTGTCGCGTAGCAATTAGCGAAGCGTACAAAAATTCAAGCCGTGCAGGAAGCGTAGCCGAG
>JAZSLY010000004.1:0-2770 GCA_045535585.1 Eubacteriales bacterium | reverse complement strand
ACCTGCGTTTGCTTTGGCGACTGCGCATATAAAACGTCCAGATTGGAGGCGGTAAAATCCATCGTCTCCTGTGGTATGAATTTTTATGACAGTGTCACCTTTTCAAGCATAGGGGAGGATACGTCGCTCATTTGCATTCGCAGACCCTTGGTTGTGCTTAATAGGATAATTGAGCCTTGCGAATTCAAGTTCCCGTTTGACAGAGGCAGGAGCATATACCAGAATTTAGTTGTGGGATTGATCTCTCATATCGTTAAAGAAATCAAATAATATAGGAAGAATTATGAATACCGATACGAAGAACAGAAAAGTAAATATTTCGGTTTCCGAATTGGTCTTTTTTGCCTGCCGTCACAGAAATCGTATGTCAAGGTTTGACGGTGCTATAAAGGACAAGTCCGATTTCGTTTCTAACCTTGTTAAATCAAGGGAGGAAAAATCGGGTAATTCGTATTATACCGACGTTTCTCTTTCTTCATCTCTCAATATTCATAATTTTCTTTTTTCTTTTTCTTCGACCTCGTCTGTGATGATAGACAATGGGAATTATAGCATAGACTCGGTTTATTCAATAAGATTTCCTTTAAAATACGTTTCTTCCGATTTCGTTTACTCTTGGGAATGTGAAGCTAAAATCAAAGCTTTCATTTTGGCTAAAAAGCATAACCTTGAAGCCATCAAAACGCGCGTCTTTGTTTTTCATACAGAGACGCTTGAGGAAAAGTGCTTTGAAAAAGAATTTTCGTCGAGTGAGTTGGAGGAGTTTTTTAAGGCTACCGTTTTCGCCTTTGCGAGATTTGCAAAGGTGCTTTTGCCACACTATTTATTAAGGGAAGAGAAAAACAAGGTGCTTAATTTCCCCTTTGAAGAATTCAGAGACGGACAAAAGGAAATTACAAGCGAGGTTACAAACGCAATTAAGAATAAAACCACTGCGGTTATCAATGCTCCAACGGGTCTTGGTAAGACGGTTGCCACTCTTTTTCCCGCTATCGTTTCGCAGGCGATGGGTGAATGTAATAAGGTCTTTTACTTAACTGCCAAAAATTCGGGTAAAGCTTCCGTTCTCAACGCTGTACATAATTTCAGCCTTTCGGGTGCAGAATTATATACTCTTACGATAACCTCTAAATCTCAGCTATGCACCATTAACTCTAATTGCAAGGGCTGTAAATTCGCTTCGTCTTGTCACGAAAATACAATCGAAGCCCTTTTTTACCTTGCAGAAAACGCAAAGGTTTTTACAAAGGAAAACATTTTTCAAGCTGCGTTGAAGTTCGGATGCTGTCCTTTCGTTTTGCAAACCGAGCTTCTTGCTTTTGCCGATGTGGTCGTTTGTGACTATAACTATATTTTTTCGCCGGATATTTTCAACAAGATGAATACATTTTTCTCGGGCAACGACGTTTTCCTCGTTGACGAGGCTCATAACCTCATTGACAGATTGAGGGAAATCTTCTCTTCGGAAATCAACCTTAAATCCTTAAATGAGCTTTCCGAGACGGTGAATAAAGACTCTCCGCTTCGCAATGCTATTGCCGATTTCCTTGATTTCGTTAAAAGTGACATAGAAGACGGCGACTATTCCTGCGAGCCCTTTTCATCTCACTCAATGGATATGTACGAGGTGCATTTGAACGAGCTGCTGTCCGCCTTGCAGGAGGAAAACGAGTGCTCGTCACTTCATCTTCTTGGGCGCGTATTTGATGACGTAAAATCGTTTTTAGAGCTTTTGACCAAGCGAAGCCGTAATTATATTGCCTTCTATAACGATGATTTTAACCCCGAAATTTTTATGGTAGATACCTCGGTATATATTAGAAAAATGTCACGTCGTTTGGGCAGTATGGTCTTTTTCTCTGCTACGCTGATTCCCGACGAATATTACACCTATATGTTTGGTGTCAAGAATAAATCCTCATACGTTTCGTTTTCTTCCCCCTACAAACCTGATAATTTTCTTATTGTGTCTTCACCGATAAGCACAAAGTTTTCGGATAGGGAAGAGACGGTATGCGACGTGGCAAGTGCCATGTATTCTGCCTTTTTTGAACGATGTGGCAATTACATTGCTTTCTTCCCGTCGTATAGCTATATGAACTTGGCACTTACTACATTTAAGAAGATGTTCCCCGATGCTTGTGTTATTTCACAAAAACCGAATATGACGTCTGCCGAGAAGGATGAATTTATCAATTCTTTTATTTCTCAAAACACAAAAACAATGGTTGCTTTTGCTGTCCTTGGTTCTTCCTTTTCTGAAGGTATAGATCTTGTAGGCGATAAGCTTTCGGGCGCTGCGGTGGTTGGGCTTGGCTCTCTTCCGCCAAGCAGAAAAAGCTCCCTTATTTCTTCTTACTTTAATGATAATTTCTTTGAGGGCGAAAAGTTTGCCTATTTATACCCCGGACTTAACAAGGTATTCCAGGCAGGCGGACGCGTGATCAGAAGTGAGAGTGACCGTGGTTTCCTTCTTATTATAGATGACCGACTCTTTAACGAGGATACTCTTGAATTGCTTCCTGAGAGCTGGAAGAACATCAAAAGAGCCAAAAGCAATGCCTCGATAAGTACCTTGATTTGTGACTTTTGGCAAAAATAAAAATTCTCGAAAAAAGTTAAAAAAAGGTATTGACAAAGGAGGAAAGGTGTGATATACTAACAAGGCTGTCGCGAGGGCGAGAGCGAGTGGACATTGAAAATTAAACAACGAGACATGTACAAAGTAAGGTTGAAAAACTGAACAAAGTAAAAGGTCTTGACAATTCCT
>JAZSLY010000011.1:0-3811 GCA_045535585.1 Eubacteriales bacterium | reverse complement strand
CCTTTATTCTTCCTGCGACTTCTTTCAAACTGTAATCCATTTTTTGTCTCCTTTCAGTCTTGACAAATTTATGTTTGGTTACTAATTTGAATAAAACAAAAAAAACTCGCCCCAAAGATTAACTTTGAGACGAGTTATAATAACCCGCGGTACCACTCGGATTACGGAAAAATCCGTCACTTACCGAGCTCTAACAAGCCCTTTGCCTTTACGCAGCATTACGGAAGAAGTTTACTTGGCACAGCCGTTCAACCCTTCGACTCGGAGGTGATAAGTCATTGGAAAGCTCCACCATTGCCTCGCACCAAACGGCAACTCTCTCAAGGCTTCGCAATCCGACCGTCCTCGTCACAGTCGTTTTTGTGATATTCAAATTTTTCTGTATTATACACCCGCAAAATCAAATTGTCAATAGGTTTTTGAAAAAAATATAAATTTTTTACTTTCACCAAATTTTCAAACGAAAAAGCTACGGATTTTTCCGTAGCTTTTAAATTTATAGAATTGTTTAATGCTTTGTTGGATAGTAGGGAAGCATATTTATGCTATTGCGTTTTTGTTAATTCGTTCAATAACCTTACGAATTCCTGCCCACACGGAAAGGTCAGTGAAAATCTCAACGACACTGCCCTTATCTGTGAACGGAGAATCTTGCAGAACAGACAAATCTTTCATCATTCCGTTGTGAACGATATATTCAACAATTTGATTTACAAAATAAATTTGTCTTGCGTCAAGACTTGTATTACCTAAAAATTCTGCAAATGCTTCCTTTGCGGCATTCATATCGAGACCTACAATTTCACGAACAAATTCGCCAAGAGGCTTTTCCCCGTACTCTGCGGAATACTCAGCCTTCGTTCCAATCTCACTCCACAAAATCTTTTCAAGTTCTGCAACATCTTCCTTCGCAAGCGGAACGTTACCTTTTAGTTTTGCAATTGCGTTGTTATCTTGATGCTGTCTAACGTAGTATTCCGCTTTTGCTCTGTAGTTTTTAAGGTCGTCGCTTTCAAGTTCGGATTCTTTCCACTCGGTTGAAAGAATATCATCGCTAAAATTAGTATCATATCTTAAAACGTTGTGGGGAATATATTTCATCAAGTCACGGAGCGCCTCACGGATATGTTCAAATTCATTTATTCCGCAATTATCAAGATAATCTGTATGCAAGATTTTTTTAATAAGCTCAGATTTTGCGGATATCTCGGGGATGTTCGCGACACTTGCAATTCCGCTTACCTTTTTTAGCAAATCGTTTTTGTGCCTTCCGTAACCCTTTTGTGCAAGATATGCCAGCTCAATACCGTACATAAGCGCATCGAAACGCACCGCACTTGCCTCGTCCTCATCAGGTATTATGAGCGGAGCAAGCTCTTCTTTGATAATAAGCGTATCTTCATATGTAAGCGATACGTAATTCTCTTCGTTTGCATATAATTCTACGTACTTGAGGTGTTGCTTTACAGCAAAATTCTCTTTGTTAAGCTCGCGAACCTTGTTTACCATTTCGTCAACTAAACTCTTGCGGAAAGCGATTAAATTTTCTGTCTGATACGCTATATCTTGAAGCTTAAAGATAATTTGCGCTTTTAAATTAAATATTTCCCCCTGAAGCGCCATTTGATTGACGGCAGGCTTTCCTTGGTTCATCCTGAAAAATTCAAAGTTTCCGCAAAAATCGAAAATGTAGAATTTGTTTTTGTCCTCACCGTCTAATAGCCCGGGACAAAGACGGGTACCGCGTCCTATCATTTGCCAGAACTTTGCTTTACTCATTACCTTCTTGAAGAAAACAAGATTTAAAACCTCAGGCACGTCTATACCCGTATCAAGCATATCAACCGAAATTGCAATCTGTGGAAGCTTTTTAGGGTCGGAAAACTCATCAATCAAGCTCTGCGCATAATTGATTTTGTTGTCAATCACCTTTGCAAATCCGTTAAGATGCGGATATTCCAAATTGAAAACTTCAAGTATTTTTTCGGCGTGAAAGTGATTTTTTGCAAATATAATTGTCTTTCCAAGTTTTTCTCCGTATTCAATTTTAATACCGTCTGTCATAAGGACGTGAAGCACCTGACGGATTGTATCACGGTTAAAAATCCATTCATTCAACGCAGAGGAGCTTATTCTTTCGGGAATTTCTCCGTCTTCGTCCTCAAACAGATTTTCAAATTCCTCTTTCTCTTCACTTGTCAGCTCTTCGTACGTGATGCCCTCTTCGATGAATTTAAGCTTTGATTCTACAGACATATAGTCAACCAAATATCCGTCCTTCACCGCTTGAGCAAGCTCGTAACCATAAGTAGGCACACCATTTTCAAGCTCGAAAATTTCATACGTGTTCTTATCAATTTCATCCTTCGGAGTAGCCGTAAGTCCAACGAGCGGTGCATCAAAATAATTGAAAATATCTCTGTATTTGTTGTAAATTGAACGATGCGCTTCGTCACAAATAAGCAAATCAAAATGACCGCTTGTGAAAAGCTTACCTTCCTCGTCTTTTGCTTCATCTATCGAGTTATACATTGTCTGATAGGTCGAGAATACACAATGCGCTGAAAAGTTATCCTTTTCTTCGCAAAGGTTGGTAACCGACAAATCGGGCAATAAGTTTACAAAAGAACGCTTCGCCTGCGTTACAAGTGAAGTTCTGTCGGCTAAAAACAGAATGTTTTTCACCCATCCGTGCTCAAGAAGCACTTTGCAAAGGGCAATTACAGTTCTTGTTTTTCCCGAACCCGTTGCCATAACCAAAAGCGCTTTTCTGCGGTTTTTGTTATCCAAAGCATCACAAACCGCCTTGATAGCACCCTCTTGATAGTATCTGCCTGCAATATTCTTGTCAACGGTTACGTTTTTGAGGCTCGTCCTCATACGGCGTAGGTTGAACGTCTTTTCCAAGTCACGCTTAGAATAAATAGTCGCAACCTTTCTTTCGGGATATTGACCGTCATCAATTCTCGTTTCAAAACCGTTGGTAAGGAATATTATCGGTCTTCTGCCATATTGCTTTTCTAAAATATCTGCATAAAGCTTCGCTTGCTGTCTGCCCTTGGCAACGTCTACACAGGTTTTCTTTGCTTCAACCACAGCTAATGGCTTGTGGGTATCATCATATAGAACGTAGTCAGCATAGCCAACCTCGGATTTGTTTGGCATACCGGGTAGCTCAACCTCGTTTATCCAATTCTTGTTTTCTACCCACCCTGCTTCTTGAAGCTGTGTGTCTATGTATATCTTTCTCGTCTTGTATTCGGATAAGTCAAGAGGCTTTGGAACGTAGGTCTGCTGCTGCTCGGCACGTCTGGCGGTAAGCTCGTCCTTGAGAGCTTTGTTTTCCTCAATCAACTTGGCAATATCAATTTCGTTTTCGGGGACGAAGGAAAGAGCCTCGTCTACGGTGAGTGCGAGTAATGATTTGTCAAACTGCTGCTCGGTGTATTCGGGCGCGTAGAAATACGCTACACAGTCAAGGAAGACAAAGAGGTTTTCAAGGCATAGCTCTGCCTGTTCCTTGGTTACTTTTTTGCCGCCGTGAGCCGCATTGTTGCCGAGCTTACGAATAAATTCCATACGTCGCCAAATATCGTTGCCGATAATATCACGGAACTTCTCATCATTCATAAGGCTAACGAGGTTGTCCTGATAAGGCATAACGAGATCACGGTCAACCGAATACATCCACTTGACCGCAAACTCCATCGCCCTGCGGCAGTTCAGCACACAGGCATCTACGTCTATATGTAGTATCTTCTCTGCCGAGATTGCTACGTCGCTAAACGCATCAAAATCGGGGGTGTTTTTT
>JAZSLY010000103.1:0-3264 GCA_045535585.1 Eubacteriales bacterium | reverse complement strand
CCGTCCTTTGTAGCAAAGGAGGTGGTGAAAACGATAGCACGCTTGTCCTTGTTGAGATTGTTTGTAGCGTTGAACCAATCAAGAACACCCTGTCTTGGGAAAAGCTCAAGAGTGTAAATGATGTACTTAACGCCGTTAACGTCAACGATGATAGCAAAGTTATTGATGTCATACTCAAGAATTTCTGCTGTATCAGGGTCGTAGAAATCCTCGGGCGAGAAAACCTCTTCCATTGCGTTTAAACGGAAAAGCATTGTGTCGCCGCAATAGCCGGACTTGTTAAGAGAAACACCGTAAGCGATACCCGCATCCGTAAGGATGGAGCCTACGTTTTTCAAAGCAACGAAGTCGCGCTGCCACTCTGTATCACCTCTTGTAGCTTCATCAAACAATGCGCGTCCGTTTTCCTGATAGTACTTCGTCTTGAAGTTGGGTGACGAAGACATATCGCCTACGAAGCCTGCAAATCTGATGTTGTATTCCTCTGCCTTATCTGTCAGCCAGAAGGCTGCATATTCAGCAGGGAACACGTTGGCTTCGTCTGCAAACCAAGGCTTTGTTCCGTTAAAGCCAACGAAAACTGCGTCGCCGCCCTTAACGTAATCATCTTCAAACTCAACGGTAGCCGCAAGTGCCGCAGTTGAGATGAGAAAGATCAACGTTATTGTGGATAAAAGGGTTAATAAAATCTTTTTCATACGTTTTCTCCTTTATAAATTCGTATCCACGAATATTCTATCAGTTTATTTTCTCAAAGTCAATAAGGATTGAAAATTAATTGAACTTTTTTGCCTTGTTGATGTGCAATTTGTACAAAAAAAATAAAAAAAATTTTCACTTTGAGAGATTGACAAAATAAAAGGACGGTGGCAGAAATAACTTAACTTATTTCTGCCACCGAAATTGTTCGTTCAGCGATTTTTTTATTAGTGAATCTGAATGTCGTAGTACTTGTCAATATCGACGTCCGGTGCTACCCAGTCGGAAGGATTAGCAAAAACCTTACCGCTGACGCCTATTACGACCTGTGCACGAAGCGGTGCGTCGGTCATAGGTGTTGCTTTGTAGGTGTAGTTGAACTGACCCTTGGGAACGGTAAGTGAGCCCGTGTAGGAAATTTCCTTCGTATGAGCCGTGTCGTCAACGTAATTGCCTTCCTCGTCGTAGGTGTACTCGTAATAGTTGAGGTACGCCTTGCCTGTTTCGGGATAGAACTCAATGTACTCGCCGCTATGCACCTCTGCGTCGAAGGTGATTTCGGAAGAACCTATCTTGATGGATATGTTCTTTGCAGGAGCGTCGGTAATCGTATACGCCCTGATATCGTCTATCATAACGCCTTCCACGTGGCCTGAAGTAACTATCGTCAGCTTGTTAATGTTTTTAAAGCCGGGCTTTCCTGAACGGAACATAGCATAATCAATACCAGTGGTAGTATATCCCTTGAAGGTGTGACCGTCGTAGTTTGCGTTGTCGTTATCTACAAGGATAAATTCGCGCCAGCCTTCAAAGTTTGTAGGAACGTAGTAGTCGATTCTGCCTCCCGAAACGTGTGCGGGGGAGGAAAGTGAAATAAGGAATGCGCCGTCAGAGTCGTTACCGTGTACTCTAACCTTGAGCGCAAGATTATTTCCAAGGTTAACGTTGGGAAGATTATACGACTTTGCAACGTCAGCGATGCTATTCGTTTCGTTGAGCTCAAGGAGGGTCATAGCGTTCTCACTAAGCGTTGAGTATCTCTGCTCAACTCTCACGTAAGGAGTTTGCGAGCCAAAGGGATTCTCTGCCGTGCCTGTTGCGAAGAGATTGTCCGCGTAGTCGAATACTCTGTTTTTGAAGTATCTCATCTGCTTGAACGCCCAGGTGCCGTCTTCCTGACGGAACATCTTATATTCGTAGTTAGCATCCTTAAGCGCTTCTCTTACCTCGGGGGAGAAGTAGTTTGCCTTACGCATAATGGAGTACGCATTGTAGTACCTTACGTTGTCAAGGAATCTCGTTTCTTCCGTATAGGTCTCAAGGGTAAAGGGCTGGTTACAGGTACTGTAATTATACGCAACGCCAATGGACGCCATATGGTCAAGGTCGTCACGGAAGCAGGTCTTGAAGTGGGTGTTCTTATATTCTTCCGCATAGTCGGGGTTCGGGTTGAACCAACCAAGCGTTGCGGTGTAGTAGTAGTTGCCATAGTTTCTCTTGCCGTTTGTGTCGTTGGTCTTAAAGAGCTTCAACTCAACTTTAGCGTGGTCAACGGCACCGCCTCGTCCTCGTCCTGCCCAGAGGTAGTAACCCATCGTAGAGGATTCAAGGATAGGAGGCTTTTTACAGTTCTTGAGAACTGTACGGTAGAATTCACTGTAAAGGTACTCGCGCTCTCTCTGGATAGAGAGACCCGTTCTTGCAAAGGACTCAAGACCGTCAAGATAGATGGCGCTGAAGCCACCCTCGTTGTAGGCCCTTGCAGTTTCCTCTGCAATGTGATAGAAGAGCTCCGAGAAGGGTTCTGACTGGAACATGTTGTACCAACCGAGAAGCTGTCTTATTTCTGCGCCGTCCTCGTGAACAACTGCTTCGGTTCCACACTGTCCACGTTTAACGTTGATGAAGCCTGAGGACGTACCCTGACCGACCTTGATGATTTCTTCGTCAATAAGTATATAAGGCGAATGTATGTCGGTATTGGGCATATTATTGCTGGGGTCAATAACAAAAGCGGAGGCGTCCTCATTAGTCTTGATGTTTGTTCTGAATCTGGAAACGTTACCGCGGCAGGTATAGGTTACGGGATCGTATGCTATCTGGCGCTGCCACTTGGGATTAGTGAGAATGTTCGTAGCTGTGTTGGGAACAAGGGATGAATAGGTGTGGAGACACATATAAGTGCCGTACTCGGCAAGCTTGTCCGTAACTCTTTCCTTGAAGGTTGCGGCGGAAATGAAGGTGTTATTTATAACCTCTTCTTCGGTTCTTGCACCAACGAAATTGAAGTCAGCCTGAGTAAAGGGTCTGCCCTGATGTACACTTATCTGCTCAATTCCGTATTCCTTGGCAATCTTACCGAACTCATCAACGTTGTCCGCGTTTATTGCGTTAGATGAAATAGCATAGTCGTTGAAAAGGTTGTCGGAGTCGTAGGTAAAGGGACCGCCGTTAAGGTTCTTAATACCATAGTTGGGGTCGATGCCGTTAACTACGTCCTTGAGATGCTCGCGGTGTACGTCCATTGTAGAGAAGGTAATACCAACCTTTGCACCGAAGGTTTCA
>JAZSLY010000125.1:0-2907 GCA_045535585.1 Eubacteriales bacterium | reverse complement strand
CCAAAGTCTCCATAACCTTCTTTGTGATCTCTGCAACTAAGTCTGCATCAACGCTTGATGACTTAGTTGAGCAAGCACCACATGAATGACAGCTTGATTTGCCGTCTTTGCAGTTAGGACAAAGGTCAGCAGGATGCTTACCTGTCATGCCGAACTGCTTTCTGATTTCGTAAAGTCTCTTAACCTGAGCATCGCTGAGCTGCTTGGGACCGCCAAGAAGCTTTGCCTGGTAAAGAAGCTGTGCATAGAATTCAAGAGATTCCATCTTGTGATATGCGCTGAGAAGAGAATCTGAGAATGAAAGCGCACCGTGGTTTGCAAGAAGAACTGCATCGTAGTGCTGGAGATACTTTGATACTGCATCGGGAATCTCCTCTGTTGAAGGAGTGCCGTACTCTGCAATCGGAACGCAACCAAGAGCGATAACTGCCTCGGGCATGATCGGCTCCGTGAGAGGAATACCTGCGATTGCAAAGCTTGTCGCATATACGGGATGTGCGTGAACAACGCTCTTTACGTCGGGTCTTTCCTTGTAAACGCGCATGTGCATCTTAATCTCTGACGAGGGCTTGAAGCCTGCATTTGCCTGAATTACCTTACCTGTCGCATCAACCTTACAGATGTAATCGGGAGTCATAAAGCCCTTGCTGACACCTGTGGGAGTGCAAAGAAATTCGTTGTCGTTGATCTTAACAGAAATGTTACCGTCGTTAGAGGCAACCATTCCTCTGTTATAGATACGCTTACCAATTTCACAAATTTGTTTTTTGATTTCGTACTCTGATACCATTTGTCTTTTCTCCTCTATATTAAATTATTTTGAAAACACTTTTGGACACAATAATTTTACCACCAAAGCCTACTAATGTCAATATGTTTTTAGTAGTTTTTTGTTGATTTTATTGTTTTTTATGTTGATTTAGTTGGATTTCGTCGCTTTTTATAAAATCGAGCAACTCATCAATGCCTTTTCTATTGTAACTGCTGGTAAAGAATATCTTCTCACAGCCCGCTTCCCTCAGCCAAAGCTCCGCCATATCGGGTCTTGCGTCCTCGGCGTCGCATTTAGTGATAATTCCAACGACGGGTCTCGTTGCCATACCAACTATACAGGGAGGAAACAAGGTGTAGTGCTCGGTTGCCGAGGTAACCAGTCCGACTACGTCCGACTCGTAGGAATAAATTCCTAAAGCGCCACCCAGCGTCTTGGTCTCAGCATACTCACCTGGTGTATCAATGATAAAATCCTCAAAGCCAACGTACTGCGTTTTGTGATATTCCAGTTTTTCATTTTTAAGGGCTGATATTAAAGTGCTTTTACCTGCTTCGCTACGCCCTATGAGAATCAGCCTTTTCATGTTCTCGTTATTTCACAGACGGTAAAGCCCAGCTTTTCCTTTGCGTATAACACTGCGGCGTTCATAGATTCGTTAACCTCTGACACGGTGCCCGTGATTATAAGAGTTCCGCTGAATCTGTCAACGAAGCCAAGAGTCGCACCCGAAGTTTTAAGTGCAATATCCGCCGCAATCACCGCGTATTCTGCAGGTGACATCGTTACGATGCCAATGGCGGAGCGCTTACTGTAATCAACGGTAGGGTCCAATCCAAGCTTACGGTAAAGGATATCGTCGGGGTTAGCGATTATGTGAGCAAGTGTTATCTGTTTACCGGGAACAAGCTCTTGTATTATCCTTTGTTTTATTTCATTATCTAAAATTTCCATTTAATCACCTTACTTTATCCGCCGATATTAGCCTTGAGTCCCTGCTTTTCAGCAACAGCCTTCAGGGATAACATCTTTTCCTTTGTAGGAGGAGGCACGTCCCCCATCTTATATTCCCTTCCAAGACCAATGTACTTGTCATATCCCAGTCTGTGATACGGAAGGAGGTTGATTTCGGTAACGCCCGTCAAGGTCTTTGCAAAGCTTGCAATATCTTCTATTTCCTTTTCGGTATCGTTGAAACCCGGAATTACGGGAACGCGGACGATAAACTTTTTAGCAAGTGCCGAAACACGCCTTGCGTTCTGTAGGATAAGCTCATTCTTCATCGTGGTGAATTCTTCGTGCTTTTGAGAATTCATATGCTTGATATCCACAAGAAAAGTATCTATGTACGGAATGAGCGGCTCTATCATATCAAACGGAACACAGAGGGTGGTCTCGATTGCGGTGTTTATACCGTGCTCTTTACACGTTTTTAAAAGTGCCTTGGCAAAATCCGCCTGACAGAGCGTCTCGCCGCCTGAAAGAGTAAGTCCGCCACCGCTTCTGCGGTAGTAGATCAAATCCTTCTTAACAGACTCGAACACCTCGCCAACAGTTACGTCACGGCCAATAGTCTCGGTCTTGTTGTTTTTGACCATGGTCTGTATGGCGTACTCCTGAGACTCGGGGTTGCAACACCACCTGCATCTCAAAAGGCATCCCTTCAGGAATACGATAGTTCTAATTCCGGGTCCGTCGTGGGTGGAAAACTGCTGAATGTCAAAGATTCTGCCCTTTATCTGTAAATCCTTATTTCCCATTAAAACATTCCTTGCTCGGTTCTATTGATAATGTCATCCTGCAACGACTTGGACAAGGTGGTAAACAGTGCGCTGTAGCCCGCAACACGAACTACGAGGCTCTGATAGTTTTCGGGATGAGCCTGAGCGTCACGCAAAGTTTCACGGCTTACGACGTTGAACTGTACGTGGCTTCCCTTCTGATCGAAGAAGCCTCTGATCAACGCGATAAACGACTCGATGCCCGAGGTTCCCTCAAGAGCTGAAGGATGGAACTTCATATTGAAGAGAGTTCCGTTGGAGGCAATACCGTGGTCAAGCTTGGAAACGGAGTTTGCGGAAGCAGTAGGACCATGTACGTCTCTGCCTGCCGAGGGTGAAACGCCGTCCGCAACG
>JAZSLY010000049.1:0-12887 GCA_045535585.1 Eubacteriales bacterium | reverse complement strand
CAGAAGGGCTCACGAGTGAGAGGGTTGAACATACCGCCGTACAAACTTGTGCTCATCTGTGCGTCGTAGTAGCAAAGCATATCCGTGCCCGAATTCTGCAGAGCGCAAAGTGCCGCAGCGCTATCGGCAGCAGCCTTCGATGAGCCGCGGGAGCTTACCGAGAAGTTAAGACTCCATTCGTTGCACATATCCTCAACGCCGCCGAAGCCATATTTTTCAAGAGTTTCACGGACGAATTTTGATGCTCCGACAAAGGCGTCCAAATTGGGTGAGCCAGGCATTTTATAGTGATGCCAGGAGAAGAAATCAAAGGGAAGCTTGTTTTCCTTTACGTATTCCAAAAACTCTGTAAAGCATCTGGAAAGATAATCGTACCAGGGAGTAATTTTGCCGTAACCCAGATTGTAAAATCCGCAAGCGGCGTATCCGCCTACCTTAATGTTGGGGAAGCACTTTTTAAGATGTGTTGCAGAAGCCTTATAAAGCTTTAAATACTCGGAAAAAGGAGCTTTCCACATAGGCTTTTCATCCATACTTTCAAAGCCTTCGGGCTCGTTCCAGATTTCCCAATATTTTATGTCGTAGTTGAAGCCGTCTGCCCACCCCTCGTTGTAGTGGCGTATGATATGCTCACAAATCCTCGCCCACTTATCAAAATCACGGGGAGGATCGATTCTGTAATGCTTGATTTTGTGGAAGGTCTCGATAGTTACGCCGAGGCGGTAAATTGGCTCGCACTTATTGTCCATCAAGCCCTTTATGAGAATATCCGTAAATGCAAAATCATAGGACTCGGGGTCGTTTTCGTCAGCGTCGAAATCCCTGAATATATTGGGAATGTCAACGAACATATTTCCGCCAAATCTGCCTCCTACGTCGTGCAGGCGTGAATAGGGAATATTAGCTTCTGAAAGATACTTGAAATACTGTGTGTCGTACCACCCTGATATAGGAGGCTGACCTACTGCGTGCATAGGCTTTATTTTGCCTATCTTTTTTGAAAAATCCACCGTAAGTTTCATCATCATTCTCCTTTTAGTTGTAAACTTTGTTCACACACATTGATTATAGCACCAACCCCCAAAGCTCACAAGGGTAAATACGGACTACTTTTTGGGAGTTTCGGGTAAGCCTTGTTTTTATAGGTCAAAATCAACTTAAAAACAGAGGCCGAAAACTCAATTCAGTTTTTCAGCCCCTGCTTCATAAGTAGGCAGAAAATGCTCCCTGCCTCCCTTTTATTCACCTATGTATACAACCTGATTCGTCTTTATAGTAAAGCGTGTGGGGTTGATATCGGTCTTTGTCATCATGTTGTTTTCGTCAATAAGGTAAACGTACATATCACTGTCGAGATTGGTGTAGAGCACTCTCTCCTCGCCTATATTCGAGATGAGAACGCCACGCTTTCCATCGCCCTCTGCGGCAACGGCGTATATATTTTCTTCGTCAAGAGTTGCCTCGACCTGACTGCCCATTTTGTAAAGCTCTCCAAACGCCTTGAAGCCGTAGTAGAGACAGAAGGGCTCACGAGTGAGAGGGTTGAACATACCGCCGTACAAACTTGTGCTCATCTGTGCGTCGTAGTAGCAAAGCATATCCGTGCCCGAATTCTGCAGGGCGCATAGAACGGCGGCGCTGTCGGCACATGCCTTGGCGGAGCCACGCTCTTGCACGCTATAGTTAATACTCCACTCGTTACACATATCCTCAACACTACCGAAGCCGTACTTGTCGAGGGTCTTGCGAACGAAATCGGATGCTCCGACAAAGGACTCTATCGTTGGAGAGCCGCTTGTCTTATAATGATGCCAAGAGAAGAAGTCAAAGGGAAGCTTGTTTTCCTTTACAAATTCCAAAAATTCTATGAAGCACTTCGTAAGATATTCAAATCTGGACGTACTCGTGCCATAGCCGAGATTGTAAAATCCGCAAGCGGCGTATCCGCCTATTTTAATATTCGGGAAGCACTTTTTGAGATGCAGTGAGGATACCTTATAAAGCCTGAGGTATTCCGAGAAATCGGCCTTCCACATAGCCTTGTCCTCTATCTTTTCATAGCCTTCGGGCTCGTTCCAGATTTCCCAATATTTTATGTCGTAGTTGAAGCCGTCTGCCCACCCCTCGTTGTAGTGGCGTATGATATGCTCACAAATCCTCGCCCACTTATCAAAATCACGTGGAGGATCGATTCTGTAATACTTTATCTTGTGGAAGGTCTCGATAGTTACGCCAAGGCGGTAAATTGGCTCGCACTTATTGTCCATCAAGCCCTTTATGAGAATATCCGTAAAAGCAAAATCGTAGGACTCGGGGTCGTTTTCATCGGCGTCGAAATCCCTGAATATATTGGGAATGTCAACGAACATATTTCCGCCAAATCTGCCTCCCACGTCGTGCAGGCGTGAATAAGGAATGTTAGCCTCGGACAGATACTTGAAATACTGTGTGTCGTGACCCGAGAGAGGGGGCTGACCCACTGCGTGCATAGGCTTTATTTTGCCAAGCTTTTTTGAAAAATCTACTGTTAATCTCATGATAATTACCCTTTTAAAACTTATTTCTTAATGTTAAGTAAATTATCGTAATACTCAAATCTCTCGTACACGCCCGTGTAGTCGTTGCCTGAGGGGGAATATTCCTTGTCCTTTACGATGTTGTCACAAGCGGCAACAACAGACTCGAACACGCCAGTACCAACGCCTGCAAGAATTGCAGAGCCGAGGCAAGCAGTCTCCTTCATTTTGAGGGTACGCAGTCTCTTGCCCGTAATATCCGCCTTCATCTGACACCAGAGAGGGCTGTTTGCACCGCCGCCCATAATGCGAATTTCTTCAACGGGTACGGCAAGGTAGTCAAGGTTGCTCTTGAGAATAGATGCAACCGACTCCATAATACTTCTTACAAAATGAGCCGAGGTGTGCTCGGGAGTAAGTCCCGTAAAGCTTCCTCTTGCGTCGGGGTTATATTTAGGCATTGTTGAGCCGCAAAGATATGGCAGGAAAACCACTCCGTCGGAGCCTATTGCAACCTTTTCCGCCATCTCGTCAAGCTCTCTGAAGGACTTGTCGGCAAGGAAGGCGTTCTTGAACCATTTAAGCGCCATACCTGCGGTGGGACTCCATGAAAGAAGAGCGTAGGAGCCGTCGTAGCTATAGTGGCAGGGCACGATACTGTCAGCCTTGAACTCGGGAATTTTGTCCGTAGGAACGTATATTGCCATAGTAGTACCCGTCATTTCGCTGATAACGCCGGGCTTTACTGCGCCTGCGCCGATAGCGCCTGCAACCTGGTCCATAGCGGAGGTTACCACGTCAATTCCATCATAATTGCCAACGTACTTACCGCTGTCAAGAAGAGTAGGAAGCTTCTTTTCGTCAACGCCGATAAAGTCAAGCATTTCCTTCCACCAGGTACCGTTATTGATATCAAAATAGATGGTCGATGACTGGAGGGTCTTTTCTGTTACGAACTTGCCCGTAAGCTTGTAGAGGAGGTAGTCCTCAAGAAGAAAAATTCTTTCGGTCCTCTCCCATACCTCAGGCTCGTTTTCCTTTACCCAAAGGAGCTTGCAGGCAGGCCAGGTGGCTGTAACCTCGGGCTGACCCGTTACCTCGTAAACCTTTTGTCTGCCGAAATGCTTTTCAATAAGCTCTGCTTCCTTTGTGGCTCTGTTGTCAAGCCATACTATTGCGTCTCTCGTGGGATTGCCGTCCTTGTCGGTAAGGATAAGTGTCTCGCACTGAGTGTCGATAGCCATACAGTCGATTTTTGAAGCCTTTGAAATCTCCGAGAGTGCCTCCTTCATAAGCTCCCAATACTTTTCGGGCTCAAGCTCTACTATGTCGCCCTTGGTCTTTAAAGTATAGTCGAGAGTAACGTCGGAAATCTGATTGAACTTTTCATCAAAGAGCACTGCTTTCACCGACGTTGTGCCATAGTCAACGCCAAGGCATTTTACGTTTTCTTTTTTCATTTTTTACCTCACCAAGTACATTTTATAATATTATTTTTATCAAGTGTCATTCTGACACCGTAGGGCAAAGAAATTTCGGCGAAATGCTCCGCAAAATCGGGTTTTTCGGCGGTTACGGGGAGTCCTTCCTCGGACTTATTGCCGTTCTTGATAAGCTCAATCGGTAAGAATTCCAATTTTGTCAGCTTCTTGCCCTCGGTCTCCCAATAAGGAATGACGGTCTGCATCATCCGTCTGTCCTCCATCAAGCCTCTCGTAAAGCCCTGAGAGCGTTTTTTAAGAAGCTCGTGTACCGTGTTCTGAGATGTCATTCCCTGCTGAGCGTAGAAATCCTCAGGAGCGAATTCTATACTGTAAAGCTCCAGAATAAAGTCACCGAGAGAATAGAAGATAGGGCTGTCACGGTAAACCTCAACGGGTCTTAAAAGGTGCGGTCCGTGACCGATTACGGCGTTAGCTCCCATATCGATAAAGCTGTGGCAAAGCTCCTGCAAAAATTGAGGCACCTCGTCCTTGCGCTTGCCCGTTATCTGATGTGAATGAATTGAAATAATTATGTAGTCGGACTGGAGTGACGCCTCGAAAATAGCCTTTTCCACGCGCTCCATATCGCGCTTGTCTGGGAAAAGGCGCCACTCGGTTTTCTCTCCTACCGTAAAGCGATGGACTCCAAACTCCGCTTCACCCTCGGGAAGTGCGGGATAGTAGCCCTCTCCTCTGGTGATTTCCTTTGCGGCGTTGACTCCCATTTTTTCTCCGAGAGCCTTTACGAAGTCAAACTCCTCTTTGGTAACTACGAACTGTTCTTTTATCGTAATTCCGTTAATGCCTGCTCTGCCAGGGGTGCGTCTTCCCTGCACTCCTGCCTTCATAGAGGGCTCGAAGCTGGTGTTTACCGCAATAAGTGCAACACGTCCGTTGGGTGTGTCAAGGTATCTCGGGGCTGACGCCTCGTCGAGATTTCTTCCTGCACCGCTGTGAACGAGACCGCTTTCGTCAACGTAGTCAAGGGTCTGTAAAAAGCCGTCCAAGGAAAAATCGAATGCGTGGTTATTGTTGAAGGTGGTCATATTGAAGCCGTATTTCTTTACGTCCTCAAGGCACTCAGGATTTGTTCTCACGTACGTGCCGCCGCTGAACTGCGAGCCGCAAGCCTCTCCCTCGTAATTGAGAGTGGTCTCAAGATTGAAAAATCTTGCGTCTCCCCTGCTAACGTACTTCCTAATCTCCTCAATACCCTTCATACCGTCGGGTATTCTTCTTTGGATAAGAGAATCTCCTGCTGCAGTAAATTTCATAACTTCACCTCTACCTCTTCTTTTTCTATTCTTGCTCTGGTTTTATGTGCAGCGCTTATTACGAATTGCATTGCCACAACAACGCCTATTAATACAAAGCCGTTTATCATCAGCATACCGCTGTAGCTGCCCGTACTGTCGTACCACAAATTCATAACGGGAACGCCTACCGCGTATCCGAAAACGTTACTTGCCACAAACAGTCCCATTATCTTGTCAAAGCTCTTCTGACCGAAAAGGTCACCTGCATAGACGGGGAGCATAACGGTTTCGAGAGGAATAGCAACCGAGGACAACACCTGTACGAAGAAAGCAAGGGCAGTACCTGTAGGAGTTGGGGTAAGCAACGCCATCAACGCCATGGTCACGGCGCCTGCGCCCGTACAAATGGAAGCAGTGAAGCGAAGCCCGAATTTATCGTACATCATACCCGTAGCAAATTTGAAAAGGATAAGAGTTACGGCATGCACAGTAACGAGGTTTGCAATAACCTCTGCGCTGAAGCCTACGTCCCTGAAATGAGCGCTGGAGGTGCTGGTAAAGCCCTGAACGACAAAGCCCGTCAGGAATATACACAAAATTGATACGTAGTAATAGGGCTTCTTTTTAGTGTCCTCATAGGTAAGACCTGCCCACGCTCTTCCGCGGGACTTTTTCTTTTTAACTGCGCTCTCACCTGATGCGAGAGGCTTCTCGCGGTAGAAAATGAGAGTGAGCACCATTGCTACCACAAGAACTGCAGAAACTATGTAGTATGCCGTCCTATATCCGAAAAGCTTGTTGTCGTCAAGTATGAAGGGAGTAAGGATCTGTGACGAAAGTGCAATACCAACGCCACTTGACGCCATAACGAAGCCCGTTATCGTGCCAGTCTTTTCCTTGCACCAGCGGTTGATTACCGAGCCTATCATAGTAGTGCCCGTCCACGCCACACCGACACCGAGGAGAATTCCCGCAACGTAGAACATCCAGACCTCAGTTGCAACGGCGTTCAAGAGCATTGCGCCAATCAAGGAAAGATAGCCTGCAATAATAAGCTTCTTCGTACCGAATTTTACGATAAGCGTACCGAAGAAGATATTCAATATAGCGGTTGTCAGAAACCTGAAGCTGTCGCTGAGAGAGAAGAGACTTCTTTCAAGCTCCAGAGCCTTGGTAATGGCAGTAAGGTAGATGCCTCTGTTGCCCGTAAAGCCCGTTCCCGTCAGGATAGTAAGGAGGGCAATCGCCACTATTACCCATTTGTAATCGAGTTTCTTTTTCATTTAACCCCTCTTTTCCAGATAATTATACACCTTTTTGACATTAAAAGTCAATACTTAAAGGTACAAAGTTCCAGTAAATATAATAACATATAATGAAAATCTTTCAAACACTAATTTTGACCTAAATTGAACTTATATTGCTATGCACAAAAAAGCGGCTAGCAGCCGCAGGCATATCTCGCCTGTCGTAATGCGTTTTTTACCTAAATAAAGGAAAACGGCGAGGTCCCATTTAATGCAATTTCCTAGTAAATAAAAAAGTCGCCTTCGGCAACTGATTATATAGTTCGCTGACGCTCACATTTTTTATAGGTAGACTTTATTTGTTATAAGCAATTGCGATGCAATTTCCTATATAATAAAAAAGGCTGTAAAAAACCTTTGAGTTTTTTTACAGCCTATCTTTTTTACGCTTAGTTTTCTATTGCTTGCTTCAAAGTTGGCATTTGTTCGTCAAGAACGTTCTGAACCTGCCTGAGCTTCCACTCTATGTGCCACTCGTCACCGATGTATTCCATAGAGGGCTCGTAGCCAAGGCGGGAGTCCTTCTTAACGTAAACGATTGCCTCGCGTGCGTTATCCATTTCGGAGCGCAAAAGCGCTTCAAGCTCTGCCACAAGGGCGCGCGCCTTATCTCTTTCGGTAGTACCTCTCAGCTCGCGCTGAAGCACGTAGGAGCGCTTTGCATTGATGCCTGTGATAATATAATTCACCATAAAGTGAGTCTGGTTTGCAAGAAGCATCAGGGCTTCGTTCTTGTTCTCAATGGCGTCAAGTATCTCGTTGCCCTTTTCAAAGAGCTCCTTTGCACGTTCGAGAGAACGAATTTCCTCGGGCACTCTTATTGCCGCTAAGGTGTGCCTTTTATTTGCATTGGCTTCAGCATAGCCTGTAGAGACAACGCTTCCGCCCTTCAGGACTGCATCAGGCTGGAACTGGCAGACTGCGTGCATAAAGCCTTCAAGGCAGAACGGATATGAAGGACCTATTCTGAAGGCGCCGTACTGGTCGGCGGCAGAGGGAACGATATAGGAAATACCATCCGAGAAATACTCGGTTGCCTCTCTTACCTTGTCGTAGCTATCGCCGAACTCAATTTTCAGCACGTTGTCAAGAAGGGTGTCGTAGGAAATTCTCGGCTCTGAGAAGCACCACTTGGAAAGCTTGGTGATAAAGGAGGGGTACATACCGTAGTGATGACACTCGTTAAGTCCCGAAAGTCCACATTCGTCGTGGTATTTCTCCATCATCTTATATCTCTTCTGCCATTGCTGAGGAGTGGGAAGATAAGGAAGAACGCCAAAGTCCCACGTTCTGCCCGCAGTATTGGACGCACTATAAACCTTGAGTCCACGCTTGGATGCCGCCTTTGCTTCACCGTCAAAGCACTTACTTGGTCCAACGTATGAAATAGTATAGTCGGCACAGCAGGTCAGGGCGGTTTCAAGCTTCTTGGGCTCGCTCATTTCAAAGGTTGCCTGAGTTGTGATGCCCTCTGGAAGTGAATTTATCAGCGCAAGACGGGCTTCCTCGGGCGCAGCCGTCCAGTTGTACGACCAGAATATGATATCAAAATCGGGGTTTCTCTTATACAAAACCTTTTGTAAAAGTCTGAGCCAATCGGGATAGTCGCAACAAGGATACCAGCCTGCGCTCACCTTGTTCTTGGGAATTCCGCCACTGTATTTATCGTCTGCGTTTCTGTAATCGCCTCCGCAAACGTGAGGGTCGCGGCTGGCAAACTCAACCGACTCTCCGCAAAGGATAATACCCTTGAAGCCGGGACATTCGTCAATAAGCTTGCCGTATATCTCGTCGTAGCACTCCTCTGCCCCCTCGTCGTATGGACCGATAGGGCTCTTTATATTACTGTACGCGTATACGTCAATGCCATATCTTGCGGCACGGGCAATAACGTCGTTAAAATCAAGGAAGCCCTTGGGAGTCTTGTTGATGCCGCGAACGAAAATCATTATGGCGTCTCTGCCCTCGTGAACTATTCTCGAAAGATAGCTGTCGGGGAACATATCAAAGCCGTAGCCAGAATGTATCATCATTGGAGAATACATAGGCTTTCTGAAATAGGTGTCACGCTTTATAAAGGGTGCTCGCCTGAGAGAGAGCATATCCTCGAGGTTGTAAAGAGCAAAAGCAATACCCCTCTCGTCATAGCCCGCAATCTCTACCTTGTCGCCCACGGTTATTCTGTAGCCCTTGTAGGCGTTGTAGTCGCCGAGGTCGTTTGAAAGCTTTACTATAACGTTGGTGTCACCGCCCTCCTCTACTCCCATAGACTTTGCCATAAAGTCCTTGAAGTCGGCAACGGCAAGCTCTACCACAGAGCTGAAATGACCCTCTAACTTAAAGGAGAGTGTCTTGAATTCAAACTCATCACTATCGGGAGTCAAGGAAAGGTCCCTGATATCCTTTTTGTGAATTTCGTCAAGTCTTTTCCTGAAATCGTACTTCTGTTCGTCCTTTAATTGATATATGTATTCGGGTATCATATTTTCTCTCCTTATTCAACAACAAGATTGATGGGAATACATCTTACCTCTCCGCTTACGTTGGTGGTCAATTCAAGAATTGCCGTAAGCTTGGTGCCGTGACCCTCCTCAAGATTGAGGGTAAATTCCATCTCGGCGCAATAGCCGTCATCGTTTGGAATGTAGCCGAGGAAGGTGGACTTTGTGGGCACGTCAACGCTCATTCCGGTGTCAAGATGCCACTTTGCAGAAATCCACTGCTGTCTCATAAGCACCTTTGAAAGATGAAGAATTATCTTCTTCTGTCCGAGAGGAGCAACGATTCCTCCGTCTACGTACTCAACGTCAACGTTGAAGAGCGGGAATTTGTACTGAACGCAGAAGGGCTGCTTTGCAAGAATCTGCGCAAAGTCGTACTTGTATTCGATATATAAGCCGGGGAGCTTTCTGATATCTATCTTTCTGTTATACAGGTCGTCGTTGGTTATGATCTCGATTTCGTTTCCAACGAAGTCTATGCTGTTTCTCATAAAGGTAGGCATAAGCTTAACCACACGCTCGGTAAGCTCCTTGATGTTTGTGGGGAATCTAAAGGAGTCGTCGGTGATATCCATAGAAAGAGTCTTTATTTCGTCACCGATGGGGTCTGTCCACTTCTTATCGAAGAAGCCATCGCCGTACATAATGCCGTAGAGTGCACCTGCGGTTGCGGCGGTACAGTCTGCATCCTCGCCACAGCTTGTAGCAAGACAGATAGTCTTGTCAAAGTCGCCCTCGCCGTATACTAATCCGAGAATAGCAAGCGCTACGTTGCTGGGTGCGTCGTATCCGTCGGCGCTGTTGGGAACGTCGTCCTCAACGGGTCTGTCCTCGTAGCCGATGAATGAGCCGAAGGAGCCGGGAACCTCGTTCATAACTGCCTTTCTGCACGCCTTGTAGTCAAGACCCTTCTTGTAGCAGTCAAGAACCGTGTGAATTCCACGGGCAATACCGCAGTTTTCGGGAATATAGCTGAGTCCTATGTCGATGAGCTTGAAAATATCGTTTTCAACGAACGCCGCACTCTCTACCGCTGCACAGAAGGCTGCACCGTAAACGCCCTCGTCGCTATGGTCGGTGATTGCGTCCTCGTATGCGTACTTAACCGCCATTTGAGGATTACCGGGCATAAGACAAGCCCATATCTCCGTTCTGATGAAGGCGCCGCAGCTATCACGGAAGGGGTTGTGGTGCCAAGCGCAAACGGGAGGCTGAAGTCCCATTCTCATATTGTTCTTTGCGTTTCCGTATTCCGACCAATGAGCAACGATAAAGGTCTGCCAGTAGGATGCAAGAATTTTTGCATCTACCTCAGTTCCGTATCTCTCTGCCGCTACAAGCCATACGAGCTGCAGGTCAAGGTCGTCGTTGGGCAAAACGCCGCGGCTTATATCGTGTGTGTAGTAGGTAACGTCAAAAACGCCTCTCTTGCTTTCAAAGGGTGCACCGATAGTACCACCTATGTTCTTACCAAGCCAGCATCCTCTGACCTTACTTTTGTACTGAGTAATATTCATAAAAAATCCTCCCAATATCATATATTGACAAAGTCATTATACAATATCGGGAGATAGTTTTCAATAGAGTATTTTTATAAATGTGTAGATTATTTTTTGTTATCTCTTATACTGCTTGGGGTTTCCCCTGTTATTTCACGGAACATTTTATAAAAGAGCGCCTTGTCCTCATAGCCTACAAGCTCGGCTATCCTTGACACGCTGTAGTCGGTTGAGCGAAGAAGCTCCACCGCGTTTTCAATTCTTTTTTCCTTTATGTACTGACTAAGGCTTTTACCGCAATACTTTTTAAAGGCGTGTGAAAAATAGGACGGGTTATAAAAGCATTTGTCGGCAAGCTCGGTGAGGGAAATTTTTTCGTTACAATGTGCGTTTATATACTCCAATATCTCGGGTAAAAGGCTTCTGAGATACTTTTCGTCATCTCCCACGCTCTCGCCCATAACGCGCAAAAGCAAAAAGAGTAAAACCTTCGTGTAACCCGAAAGCACCGAAACGTAGCCTCGTCTTTTCATCTGGAACTCGTATATCATATTATTGATGAGGGTTTCAATTTCCAGAAGCTCGTTTTTGCTGAAATGAACGTGCTGGACTCTATTGTCCCCCGCGGGTGCAAATTCGCTGAACATTGAAATGGCGAATATTTCAAATATATTGTCGGTGTTAAGAAGCTCTTCGCTGATAATTCTGGGGTCGATAAGAATGTCTACGTAGACGAAGGGCTCTTCCGCCACGGTGAAGGAATGGACCTGATTGTAGTTGACGAAGAACAAATCGCCCCTTTTGGCTTCAAATTCAAAGCCGTCAATGCTCTGACGAGAACGACCCGAAAACACGTAAACTATCTCCACAAAGCTATGTGTGTGCTCTGTTTCCTTCGTTTCCTTGGTTGCAGACTTTTTCTCCAGCTTTATGTTTTCGTCAGGGCTTATTACGTTCTCCTTGCTGTAAAGACGCATCCTATCACCACCTTTAAAATATTTTATCATCCCCTCCCCCTTTTGTCAACAAAGTTCGGTTATTTTGCGTCAAAAATTCAACTCTTCAAATTTTCTATTGACAAAAAAAGATTGTTATGAGATAATAAATACAGTATAAATTTATAGGAGTGATATTATGAAAAAGGTAAATATTAAATTCAACACTATCCAGCAGATTCAGGGCTTCGTAAACGATATGAGTCGCTTTATGGCAGACGTAGACCTCACGTCAGGTAAGTACGTCGTAAACGCAAAGTCCGTTATCGGCGTTTTCAGCCTTGACCTTGCTCACCCCATCGGACTTATCGCAGAGGGCGAGGACGAGGATAAGGTAATCGAAGCGGTTAAGGACTTAATCGTTGAGTAGAATTACAAAGATAAAAAGCGTGTGAGAAATCACACGCTTTTTTTGCTGGGAAATTGCATTTAAACAGACCTCGCCGTTTTTCTTTCTTTAGCTAAAAAATGCATTACGATAGGCGAGATATGCCAGCGGCTGCTATCCGCTTTTTTATCCAAGCCCAAGACTTACCGATATGGCGCCATTCACCTTTTCCATGGTCTCGTCCTCAAGATGTCCCATCTTTTCCTTCAGTCTTTTTTTATCTATTGTACGTACTTGCTCCAGCAAAATGACCGAATCTCTTGCAAGACCGAATCGGTCTGCCATAACCTCGATATGTGTCGGTAGCTTGGTCTTGTCAACACGGCTTGTAATCGCGGCGGCAATTACCGTTGGCGAATGCTTATTTCCTACGTCGTTCTGCACGATTACCACGGGTCTTATTCCACCCTGCTCAGAGCCGATAACGGGGCTTAAATCTGCGTAAAAAATATCTCCTCTTCTGACTGTCATGTTTTTCTCCTCTCTGTTTTTCTGTTATTATTTTTTTCACAAGAGCGGAGTTTTATTCAAGGTCAAACTTATTTCAATCAACAAATTTATTCGTCAAATCCCCGTTTTCTATTGACTTTTACAAAAAAATGATATATAATACTGAGGCAATCGTGCGTCGAGATGTAGCTCAGGTGGTAGAGTGCTTGGTTTGGGACCAAGATGCCGCAGGTTCGAGTCCTGTCATCTCGACCAAATTTGGCTTTGGGAAGCAATTTCCGAAGCCTTTTTCTTTGATTTCTGTGACGCAAATTTTGAGGGCTGACGATTGTTTTCGTCAGCCCTCTGCGTTGTCAAAGCAACCACCAGCAGTGCTGGTGGCACCAAAAAGCTTTAGCTATGAGTAGAAAAAGAATCCTCCTTCGTTTATAATGAGGAGTGGGTTTGCCAACCACGACCAAAAAACGAAGGAGGAATCAAGTAATGAGACT
>JAZSLY010000120.1:0-24241 GCA_045535585.1 Eubacteriales bacterium | reverse complement strand
TTTACCTTGAAATCAACTATGCAAAAGTTTTTTAGAAGAGCCTTAAACGGCTTTCTTTTTTTGTTTTTGACGGTCACGACTTTTTTAACATCTCCTTTTATTCGTTAATTATTTGATACGCTCTGCCACACGACAAGGCCTTCTCACGACTGTCGAAAAGTCCTATAAGCGTAGGTCCTGCGCCACTCATTACCACACTCAATGCGCCCTTTTCCAAAAGTGCGTCACGGTGGAAAGTAAGCTCGGGTGAGGCGTCAAAAACCACCCTTTCAAAGTCGTTGAAAAGTGAGTCTGCAAGAAGGGGTATATCACCCGATTCAAGTGCTCTTATAACGGGTGCGTGGTTTTTGGTTGTCATATCACGTGGCAGGGCGTCAAAATCGGAATATACCTTCCCCGTAGAGAGCTTTTCGCCGTGCTTTTCAACGACCAGCCACAGATTTTCCAAGCCCCTGCACTTTAGGGGAGTACATTCGTCTCCGATGCCCTCGCAAAAGCAGGGCGTTTTTTCAAGGCAGAAGGGCACGTCGGCGCCAAGCGAGCGTGCTATGGCACGTCGGGTGTCCCCGTCAAGCCTGCCGTAGAGCGCCTCCATACATTCAAGTGTCGCCGCCGCATCGGCAGAGCCGCCGCCCATTCCCGAGGCAAGAGGAATATTACATTTAAGGAAAATATCAACGCCCTTGGAAAGCCCCTTTTTTTCAAGATAGGCTTGGGCTGCCCTGGTGCAAAGGTTAGTGCTTGGAATACCCTCTGTATCGGTGAAAAAACGGATTTCGGAAAGTGTGTTTTCCTCCACCTCCACCACGTCACAGAGGTCAATCCTTGCCATAACGGATTTCAGGTCGTGATAGCCGTCCTCTCTTTTTGCGCCTATTTCCAGAGTAAGATTGATTTTGGCAGGTGCCGTTCTGGTTACCTTCATCTTTTATCCTACTGCTTCTTCTTTGCGCCTATTTTGTTCTCGGTTCTGTTCATCAGCCTCTTGATGTTAGAGCGGTGCATAACGATGATAATTACCGCAAGAAGCACCGACACGACGGTGGAAATAATACCCTTATCGGAGCTGAATGCGTTGAGCACCATAGGATAGAAGAAGGCGCATATTACCGAGCCCAGCGATATGTAGCGAGATGTGGAAACGAGAAGCAGGAAGATTACCAGAAGAATGGCGAATACAAGAGGGTTAAGGCAGAAGATTGAAATTGCCGCAACCGCTACGCCCTTTCCTCCACGGAATTTAAAGTAAATTGGAAAGATGTGGCCGAGCACCGCAAAAAGCGCCGCTATATACGCTCCCCCCTCGCCCATAAGGAGAGTTGAGACGATGACCGCAACCGCCGCCTTCAAGCCGTCGCAGACAAAGGTAGCAATACCCCATTTTCTGCCGTAGGTGCGTGTCATATTGGTAGCGCCCGCATTCTTGCTGCCATAATCTCTTATGTCATTGCGGTGGAAAAAGCGGGAGAAGATTACTGCAAAGTTAAAGCTGCCAAGTAAATATCCGAGAAGTGCACAAAAAACAAGCGCAAGAAGTGCGAAAATGCCCTTTTCGGTCTGTAAGAGAAGAATAAATCTTGCATCAAAGCTAATCAACTCCGCTCCGTCAGCATTGTTGGTAATAGTGTTGCCAATGCCCTCACAAAGACGGCTGAATAAAAGACCGTATTTTCTTATTTCAAAGAAGCTCATTAATCCTCGCCCCTCTCTCTGATTATCAATTTAATGGGAGTGCCCTTGAAGCCAAAGGTGTTTCTCAGGCAGTTTTCTATATATCTCTGATAGGAGAAATGGAAAAGCTCTGCATTGTTACAGAAGATTACGAATGTCGGCGGTTTAACGCCTATTTGTGTCATATAGTAGACCTTGAGGAATTTGCCCTTGTCCGACGGTGGCTGAACACGTGAGGTCGCCTCTGCCAGCACCTCGTTGAGCATACCCGTGGAAATACGCATACTTGCCTGCATATTCACGTAGTTTATATGCTCGAAAAGGGAGTCTACCCTCTGTCCCGTCTTAGCGGAAATGAAAACAAGGGGGGCGTAGGTCATATAGGACAGCGCCTGATAGACCTCCTCGGTGAATTTCTTCACGGTGGAGTTATCCTTATCCACGGTGTCCCACTTGTTTACACAAATGATGCTTGCCTTTCCTGCCTCGTGGGCAAGTCCTGCAATCCTCTCATCCTGAGCGGTAACGCCCTCTCCTGCATCAATCATAATAAGGCAGACGTCGCTTCGCTCCAGCGCCAGATTTGCCCTTAAAACGCTGTACTTTTCGATAGCATCCTCAATCTTTGCGTTACGGCGTATGCCTGCCGTGTCGATGAGGTTGTATTTGCCGTGGCTATTCTCGAAATATGTGTCGATAGCGTCTCTCGTAGTACCTGCCACGTCCGAAACGATTACTCTGTTCTCGCCGAGAATTTTATTTATAAGTGAGCTCTTGCCTGCGTTGGGCTTGCCGATAACCGCAACCTTTACCGTGTCCTCGTCATCGTCCGCCTCCACGCTGTCGGGGAAATGGGACACTACCTCGTCAAGCACGTCCCCCGTTCCCGTTCCGTGAACGGAGGAAACGGCGATGGGGTCGCTCTCGAAGCCCAGCTCGTAGAATTCATAGAACTCCAATGGGGGCTCGCCTATTCTGTCGCACTTGTTTACCGCAAGCACTACGGGCTTGCCCGAACGCTTGAGAAGAGACGCTACCTCTCTGTCGGAGGCGGTAACGCCCGTGGTCACGTCGGTGAGCATTACTATCACGTCTGCCGACTCGATAGCAATTTCAGCCTGAGTGAGAATGTGGCGGAGAATCATATCGTCGGCACGAGGCTCTATTCCTCCCGTGTCGATAACCGTCATTTTCCGTCCGCACCACTCGGTCTCATAGTAAATTCTGTCTCTGGTTACACCGGGGGTGTCCTGAACTATGGAAATGCGCTCGCCGATTATTTTATTAAAAAACGTACTTTTGCCAACGTTCGGTCTGCCGACGATGGCAACAACGGGCTTTGACATATTTTCTTCTCCCCTATTCTCCAATGATTTTATGCACAAGGTCGGCGCCGTCCAAGCTTGTCACGACAGTTACCGAAAGCTCCTTTTCCAGCGTGTCCACCGACACGTCGTCAAGGAACACGTCTCCCTCGTGGCGAAGGGCGCACCTTGGAATTATCAGGGTGTCACCGAGAGGCTTTCCTTTAAGCTGGGCAATAATATCCCCGCCCGTAAGGAGTCCCGACACGGTAACCTCTTCTCCGTAAAAATCGTTACGGACTGCGTAGACCCTGCAATCTATATTATACCAAATCTTTTTAATTTTTTCAACCTGTCTTGAAATGGTGTCGAAGGACGCCATACCCGTGACGATGCTGATGTGACGGCACTTGTCCGTACCCGTTTTGTCAAGCGCGCCCCACTCAAGCTCGGCGTCCACGTCGTCCACGAGGCTGGTGAGCATACCGACGCCGTTTTCAAGCTGTGGAAAGCCCTCGTAAAAGTCCACGTCGGGCAGAGGGCGCTCTGCTTTGAGATAGAATTCGTCAGACGGGAAAACAAGTCTCGTTCCGTGCTTCGTGAGAAACTCCTCGCCAAAAGCCTCCACCGTGTCAATCACCTCTCCCGCCGACTCTTTATCGTAGGGCTGGAGGGGGTAGAGTCCGTGGCGGTGCTTCGTCAGTCCCACGGGGACTACCGACACGCTTCTGAGGTGAGGCAGTAGGGTTTCAAGGTCGCGAAGCGTTCTTTCAAGCTCTGCTCCGTCGTTGACACCACGGCAGAGCACTATCTGTGCGTTAAGCTCCACACCGCCGTCGGCAAGGTGCTTCATCTGCTCCATTATTCTGCCTGCAAAGCGGTTGTGGAGCATCATTTGTCTCAACTCAGGGTTGGTGGTCTGTACGGATACGTTTACGGGGGATATGTGCATAGAGATAAGTCGGTCAAGCTCGGCGTCCTCCACGTTGGTGAGGGTGACGTAGTTGCCGAAAAGGAAGGAGAGTCTCGTGTCGTCGTCCTTGAAATAGACGCCCTCTCTCATTCCGTGAGGATTCTGGTCGATAAAGCAGAAGATGCACTTGTTTCGGCAGGACTCCTGCTTGTCCATAAGGTAGGTTTCAAATTCAAGTCCTACGTCGTCGTATTCGGGCTTTTTGATTTTTACGCAAACTTCCCCGTCACCGCGCTTTACCACGATATCGAGGGTCTTATCGCAGATATAAAATCTGTAATCGAGAACGTCACGTATGGCGTGTCCGTTCACCGATATCAAATTATCCCCTGCCACAAGCCCTGCCTTGTGGGCAGGTGAATGAGGGACAACGCTTTTTATTTCTACCATTATTTCCTCCTACGGCGAGCCGCCGCTGGCATTTTTCGCCTATCCCGACCTTTTGTAAAAAGCCAAAATAGCATCACGGCGACCTTTTTTCAATACAAACACCCGTATAATCAAAGACGGCGTTTCCCGCCTATAATCCCCGTAAACAAAAAATATGCCATACCGACAATGTGATTGGCGACATGGCATACTCCTGATTTCTGTTCGATTAGTTCTGCTTTATGACTTCCTCGCCATTGTAAGAACCGCACTTTGAACAAACTCTGTGAGGAAGGTTGTACTCTCCACACTTAGGGCACACTGAAAGTCCGGGAACCTTAAGCTTCCAAACACTTGAGCGTCTCTTATTCTGTCTCTGACTTGATACTTTTCTCTTCGGTACTGCCATCTTACTTGACACCTCCTCGTTCTTCTATATAGTAGATATAGTTTTTACTTAAATTTGCGCGGTAACAACCGCTTACTCGTCGAAAAAATGCTCCAGAGCACTCCAACGAGGGTCCTTCTCCACCTTCACGCAATTACAGGACTTTTCGTTGAGGTTTGCACCGCACTTGGGACAAAGACCCAAACAACCGTCGCTGCAAAGATGCGACAAGGGAAGATTTAAAATTATGTTTTCCTCTACAAGCTCGCTTAAATCAATAAGTCCGTTTTGAGGAATGATATACTCGTCATTGTCCATATTCTCAAGACTCTCTGCTACGGGGTACTTTAAATCAAGCTCCATATCACAGTCAAGAGTCTTTAAGCATCTGGCGCACTCTGTTGTATATCCAACCTTAAGCTTTGCCGAGAATTCGATATATCCCGACATATTGACCACACTGCCTTTTATTCGGGGTGAGTGAGAGAGGCGGATATCAAGTCCCGTGTCGTCAAAGTCAACGTCGGCGTCAATATCCATCTGCCTTGCTTCTCCTCGGAGCAAGCCCGAAACGTCAAGCATAAAGGGTGATTTATTCGTATTTTCCATAAAACCTCTTTTGCGGTCATCTGCGAAAAGTCGCAACATACATTATACACACGACTTTCGTTTTTGTCAATATTTATTTTACTTTTTTATGAATTTTTAACAAATTTTCTTGTTTTTAGCCTCTGTTCTGCTTTGCAAGCTCGATTTCAGCCTTCTTGTACGCCTCGTCCTTAGCTGTAATCTCTGCGTTGGACTTTTCGTAACCCTTGAGCTTAGCGTCCTCAAAGATGGTGTAGCCGTAGCCTGAGAAGTCAAGACCTGAAAGCTTGCCCGACTTGATATAACCTGTTGAATTGAAGAGAAGAGGAGCTACGGGAGAGAGCTCGAGAAGCATTTCCTCTGCCTCGTGAAGAAGCTTTGTTCTCTCTTTTCTGTCAAGAGTATTGAATATCTTGTCGATGAGTGCGTTGTATTCCTCGTTGTCAAAGCCCGTTACGTGCGCCTTCGTTCTGTCCTCGCCCTCGATGTCGATTGCTTCACCGCTGTATTCCTTAGCGAAGGGAGCAAGATAAGCGAATGCGTCGGGTGCAAGACCCTGATAGTCGATGCCGATTACGTCGAAGTTGCCACGGTAGAGCTTGTCGGTGTAGTTTCTTCCGCCACCCGAGGAAAGCTTAACCTTGAAGCCCAGCTCTTCCCAAACGCCCTTGGTGTACTCTGCGATAGCAACGTCTGCTTCGTCACGGAGCGTGTAGATTTCGATGGTGTAGTCGGAAGCCTTGATGCCCGAATCCTTGATAAGCTTCTTTGCCTCGTCAAGCTTTGCGTTCTCGTCGATAAGGTCCTTACCAACCTTTCTGAAGTCCTTGGACGCCTTTCTGTCGTGAACGCCGTAGGTAACGAGAGCCGTTGCAGGCTCTGCGCCCTTGCCTGAAACCTCTGCAATTTCCTCTCTGTCAAGAGCAATGCTGAGTGCCTGTCTTACAAGCGCGTTGTCGAAGGGAGCCTTGGTGGTATTGAAGAAGTAGGAATATACGGACATAAGGTCAACTTCCTTGATCTTCTTTTCCTTCTCCTCGTAGGTTGCCTTGTTAAAGTTGCTGAGGTAGTATATCTCGCCGTCCTCGAATCTCTGAAGCTGTGCTTCCTCGTCGAGAGCGGTGGTCTTCTTTCTTCCGTCTGCGATTTCCTTGATAACGAAATCCTGAATAAGCTTCCAGGGCTTAACTACCTTGTAAACCGCGGTGTCGCTGTCCTTCTCTCTGAAATAAACTGCGTTTCTCTGGAAGGTTACGGTCTCGCCCATAGTGAGATTTTTAAGTGTGAAGGCGCCGTTGGAGGAGAAATGGTCAAGGCTTGATGCCCAAGAGTCCTCTCTGCCGTAAACGTTGTCCTCACGCATGGGAACGAGAGCAGGGCTTGATACTGCCTCAAGGAAAAGCTCGAGGTCGAAGGGGCCTTCAAACTCTACCTTCAAAAGTGAGTCGCTCTCTGCGTAAACACCGAGGTCGTCGGCGGTTACGTCACCCATCTTATACGCCTTGGCGTTCTTGATACCGTAAAGGAGACACGCTGCAGGGCTGCTTGTTTCGGGAGAAAGAATTCTTCTCCAGGCGTAAACGAAATCGTCTGCCTGAACGTACTTTTCGTCGTCCCAAGAGGTCTCCTTAAGCTTGAAGTAGAGCCAGTATTCGCCTCTCTCTTCATTTATCTTGGTGTACCACTCCTTAGCAACACCCTTTTCAACCTTACCCTTCTCATTGAGAACTGTAAGTCCCTCGTAAAGAATACCCGTATTAAGAACAAGCTCTGAATCGTATATCATAGGAACGGGGTCGTAGGACTTCATTTCCTTTGAAATAGATACGGGGATGATTGCGCCCTTATCCTCGGGGTCAACCGAGCAGCCTGACAGGGTTGCCATAAGCATCAGGGCAACTAACATAAGTGATACTATCTTTTTCATATATTTTCCTCCTAAAAAGATATGTACTTCTAAAAAACACTTTGAAGACACACAATAATTCATAGTGTATTGTATCACAAAAGAATTTTTTTTGCAACGGATATTTTTAAGTTTTTCTTAATTGCACAATACTTTTTTTGTTTTTTGAACACTTTCAACAAACTATAACCGCTTTTGGTGGCAAACTATTAATTTCAGGTTAACAAATAAGCCTTATTTTTATAACAAACGCCCGTGGCAGAGAATATTATGTTGATGAGCACCGATACAAAGGTGTTTAAAAAATCGGAAAGGAGTACTCCTATGGATTTTTCAACCTACCTGCCCATATTACTGCTTCTGGGTGTGGCGCTTCTCCCCGAGGTGTCCTCTTCAAAGAGAGCGGAGTGCGCTTGCACGGGCAATTCCTGCACCTCCGAGACCAAGCTCTGTGGCTGTGGCTGTGAGAGAGGAGCTGAGGTAATGCCCTCTTGTCACACCTCCGTAACCCAGTGCAATAATATGTGCGTAAACATCTCGGGCGTAAGATTTAAAAATTCTCCCGAAGAGCTTTGCCCTTGCGAGATAATGGAGCTTCAGAGCCTTGCTGACAACGGATACGAGACCTGGCGCCTCGACCCCGTGGCAACCGCCGCGAGATTTTCCAAAAACTGCTTTATCGACCAGTGCTTCCGTCAGAGCCCCGTATATCTTGCAGGAACCTGCCGTACCTGCGACAGAACCTACGTGGTACTTGGTGCAGGCTGCTGCGGAAAGATGATTTTCGAGCTTTGCCAGCCTGCAAAACAAGGCGAGGGCGGAATCTGGAAGGTAACGAGATACGGTAAATATTCCGACTGCTGACGCTTCAGATTTCCACTTAACACATATTTGTGGCTGTAAAATCTTTTGAAAGGTTTTACAGCCATTTGTTCTTTAAGAGACGTTATTGATTTTAATTTTTATTGACTTTTAGGCATTGATGTGTTATTATATTATGAAGTGTTATATTCTTGTGCATTTTTTTATATTTTTGGAATACGGTATTTAAAAAATGATAATATTAGGTATAGACCCGGGTATTGCCACGGTAGGCTGGGGCGTCGTAAGTCTTGAGGGCGGACGCTTCAGGTATATAGACTGCGGAACCATCACCACTCCTGCGGGAATGAGGGTGGAGAGACGCCTTTTTCTGATACATATGGCAATCTGTGACATAATAAAGCGCTATGTGCCCGACGAGATATCGGTTGAGGAGCTTTTCTTCAACAACAATCAAAAGACCGTAATAAACGTTGCTCAGGCGAGAGGCGTTCTCATTCTGTCGGCAGAGGAAAACAAAATTCCCATTTTCGAATACACTCCCCTTCAGGTAAAAGAGGCAATGGTAGGCTACGGACGGGCGGAGAAAAAACAGGTTATGGAAATGACCCGTGTGTTTTTAAACCTTGACAAAATGCCAAAACCCGACGACGCCGCCGACGCGCTGGCGCTGGCGATATGCCACGGACATTCAAGAACGAGTAAGATACGGAACCTGAATCCATTAAAGTATTCAAAAAAGACAGGCGGAAACTAAACTATGTATTATTTCATATCGGGAAAGCTTTTCCTTGTTGACGAGGCGTTTGCCGTAATCGACAACAACGGAATAGGCTACAAGCTATTTATAACCACAAAAACCGCAGGCGCTCTTTTCGGCAAGGAGTCGGAAAACGTCCGTCTTTATACCTATTTCAGCGTAAAAGAGGATGCCGAGGAGCTCTACGGCTTCTACTCGATCGAGGAAAAGGAAATATTCGAGCTTCTCATTTCCATTTCGGGCGTAGGTCCAAAGGCGGCAATGGCAATTCTGTCGGCGCTCTCGCCCCGTGACTTTACTATGGCGGTGCTGTCCGACGACGCCAAAACCATTTCCTCGGCGCAGGGTATAGGTCTGCGCACGGCACAGAAGATAATTCTTGAATTGAAGGACAAGCTCTCAAAGGGACAAAGCGTGCCGATAGTGAAGGCGGCGGCAGCAAAGAGCAAGGTAAGCTCCAATATGCAGGACGCCCTCCTGACCCTTGAGGCGCTTGGCTACACGAGAAGCGAGGCACTTCAGGCGATGACCTTTGAGGGAAGCGACACCTTAGAGGTAGAGGTGCTGATAAAGGAAGCATTGAAAAGATTAACAAGGCAGTAATGGAGTAGCTTATGAATAAGGAGTACAACTTCGGATATGAGGACGGCGGGCTTGAGGATTACAGACTCATTTCCACCGCCGAAACGCAGGAGGACCTTGACGGGTCGGGCACAGAGGTGTCCCTGCGCCCCGAAACTCTTGACGAATACATAGGGCAGGAAAAGGCAAAGGAGAGCCTCAGAATATCCATTGAGGCGGCAAAGCTCCGTGAGGAAGCTCTGGACCACATATTGCTCTATGGCCCTCCCGGTCTTGGTAAGACCACTCTTTCATCAATTATAGCAAACGAAATGGGCGTTAACCTGAGAATTACCTCGGGCCCTGCCATTGAAAAGCAGGGAGACCTGGCGGCTCTTCTCTCCAATCTCGGACGGGGAGACGTGCTCTTCATCGACGAAATTCACAGACTCAGCAGAAACATAGAGGAAATTCTCTATCCCGCAATGGAGGACTATGCTCTTGACATAATTATCGGCACGGGCCCTGCCGCAAGAAGTATCAGAATTCCTCTCGAGCGCTTTACCCTCATTGGTGCAACCACCAGAGCAGGACAGCTTTCCGCCCCCCTTCGCGACAGATTCGGCGTTATACACAGACTGGAATTATATACCCACGAGGAGCTTTGCAAGATAGTGGAAAGAAGCGCGGGTATTCTTGGAATTGAGACCACCCACGACGGCGCGCTGGAGATTGCAAGAAGAAGCCGCGGCACGCCGAGAATTGCCAACCGCCTGCTCCGCCGTGTGCGTGACTGGGCGCAGGTAAAGGGAGAAGGCGTCATTGACAAGAAATGTGCCGACACCTCGTTGAATATGCTTGAAATTGACGAGCTTGGTCTTGACAATACCGACAGAAGAATGCTTTTATCCATTATCAAAAACTTTAACGGAGGCCCTGTTGGGCTGGAAACTCTGGCGGCAGTAATAGGAGAAGAATCGGTTACTATTGAAGACGTATACGAGCCGTATCTTATGCAGATTGGCTTCCTTGCACGCACACCGAGAGGCAGGTGCGTGACGAGGGCGGCGTACGAGCATCTTGGCTGTGCCTATGACACCGGCGCTACAACGAGTCAGGTATCCATAGATGAGGAGTCCTGACAGAAAGGACAAAAATGGCAAAAACAAAAAAGCAAAAGCTTAAAATAACACCACTTGGAGGAATCGGTGAGGTCGGAAAAAATATCACCGCCATAGAATACGGCGACGATATGATTATAATTGACTGCGGACTTGGATTTCCCGACGACGATATGCTGGGTGTTGACTTGGTTATACCCGACGTTACCTACCTTGAAAAGAACAGCGAGAAGATCGGGGCAATGTTCTTAACCCACGGTCACGAGGACCACATCGGTGCAATTCCCTATCTTTTAAAGACTATCAACGTTCCCATTTACGCAACGAGGCTCACTCTGGGCATACTTTCACAGAAACTGGAGGAGCACCATCTTGAAAAAGTGGCGCAGACCATCTGCATAAAGCCGGGGACGGTAACGAAAATAGGTTGCTTCACGGTTGAAGCGATAAGAGTAAACCACTCTATCGCCGACAGCGTTGCCTACGCCATAGGCACTCCCGTGGGCACGGTAATTTTCAGCGGAGACTTTAAAATCGACATTACGCCCATCGACGGCGAAATGACCGACCTCACCCGTTTCGGTGAGCTTGGCAAAAAGGGTGTTCTCGCCTTCTTCTGCGAGTCCACCAACTCTGAAAGAGCAGGCTTTACCCCCTCGGAAAAGATAGTGGGCAACAGCCTTGACACAATATTCGCAAACACCAAGAAGAGAGTGACTATCGCCACCTTCTCGTCAAACGTACACCGAGTACAGCAGATAATCAATGCCAGCGAAAAGTACGGCAGAAAAGTTGCCATAACGGGCAGAAGCATGATAAACGTAGTCAAGGCGGCAATAAGCCTTGGTTATATGAGAATGCCCGAGGGTATGCTGATAGGGCTGGAGGAAATGAAGCGCTACCGTCCGAGTGAGGTTACCCTCATTACCACGGGAAGTCAGGGCGAGCCTATGAGCGCCCTCTACCGAATGACCTTCTCCGACCACGAAAGAGTGAAGGTAAATCTCGGAGCAGACGACCTTGTCGTTATTTCCGCATCTCCAATACCCGGAAATGAAAAGCTGGTCAGCGCCATTATCAACGAGCTTTTACGTAAGGGCGTTGAGGTGGTTTACAATCAGGTTGCCGACGTTCACGTTTCGGGACACGCCTGTCAGGAGGAAATCAAGCTCCTGACCTCGCTTATCAAGCCCCGCTTCTTCGTTCCCATGCACGGTGAATTCAAGCATCTCACCGCCAATATGTCCCTTGCAAAGCAGGTGGGCATCGACGAAAACAATATGCTTATTCCCGAGACGGGAAAGACCATAGAAATAGACTCCCGTTCCATAAAGACGGGACAGAGCGTGCCGTCGGGCAAGATACTTGTGGACGGCTACGGAGTGGGTGACGTGGGAAGCGTAGTTCTCCGCGACAGAAAGCATCTGGCGCAGGACGGACTTATCGTAGTGGTAGTAGCTATCGACCTTGACGGAGGCTACATTCTGTCGGGACCCGACGTGGTTTCCCGAGGCTTCGTATACGTGAAGGAGTCGGAGGAGCTGATGGACAGCGTCCGCGCAGCAGCTGCCGCCTCTATTGAAAGAAGTCTTGAAAGAGGAAGCTTTGACTACAATTCCATAAAGACCAATCTTCGTGACGACTTAACAAAGCTTCTCTACAACAAGACCAAGAGAAAGCCTATGATACTTCCCATTCTTATGGACGTATAACGGCGGCTAGCAGCCGCTGGCATATCTCGCCTATCGTAATGCATTTTTTACCTAAAGAAAGAAAAACGGCGAGGTCCAATTTAATGCAATTCCCTAATAAATGAAAAAGCGGCTATCATCCGCCGGCATATCTCGCCTATCGTAATGCATTTTTTACCTAAAGAAAGAAAAACGGCGAGGTCTCTTTAATGCAATTCCCTAACAAATGAAAAAACGGGGCTTTCCCCGTTACATAGAATTTTAAGGAGGTACACATATGAAACTCATATTTGCTATCATCAACGACGACGGCGCAATAGTGGCTGCCGAGCTTATCAAGGCAGGCTTCCAGATTACTAAAATGGCGTCGACGGGCGGATTTCTCAAGAGAGGAAACACCACCTTTATGTCAGCAGTAGAGGACGATAAGGTAGACGAGGTAATAGACATTATCAGAAGATACAGTGAAAAGCGCACCTTCGTGGGCGCAAACACCATTCCTCACGCCGAGGGCGTTGGGGTGGGCATCACACCCGTACAAATTTCTATCGGCGGTGCTACCATCTTCGTTACCAACATAGAACGCTTCGAGAGAATATAAATGGCTTTTATCAAGGGCAACGCCGACGTGCTTGACACCTTCCATGAGGCAGCTAAAAAGGACCGTCTGAGTCACGCATACATAGTTGAAGGCGAAAAAGGCTCGGGCAGACTTACTCTCACCCGTGCAATACTTGCTTCCCTTTTTTGTGAAAAGGGAGGCTGTGGTACCTGCAATTCCTGCAAAAAGGTGTTAGCCGGTGTTCATCAGGATATACGGGAAATTTCTGCCGCCGAGGGCGAGAGCACTATAAAGATAGAGGCGATACGCGAGGCAATTCAGGATTCTCATATAAAGCCTGCCGAGAGCAAGTGGAAGGCGTTCGTTATCAGGGACGCTCAGCTTATGACCACGGCGGCGCAGAATGCTATTTTGCAGGTTTTTGAAGAGCCACCGAAAAACGTTCTTTTCTTTCTTCTCACAACCAACAGAAATCTTCTGCTCTCCACCCTGAAATCAAGGGCGGTCACGATAAAGACAGAAAGATTTTCCGACAACGAGGTCAGAGAATACCTTCTTGAAAGGTTTCCCGACGCCGAAGAGCTGATAGAAGAAGCTACCCTCGTGGCAAACGGCGCTCTGGGGAGGGGAATTGACTTTATTTCCTCGGAGGAAAACCGTGTCGCAACTCTTTTGGTGAAGAAATATTTCGATGCGGTGTCAAACACCGCCACCTTTGCCAACCTCAGCCTTATCCTTTCCCCGTCGGCTATCGGGGACAAGGCGAATATAGTGCCCACTCTTGACCGAATGAACCTTGCCCTGCGTGATATACTGGTTACCAAATCGGGCTATGACGGCAGAGCGATGTTCTTCACCGACTCCCACACACTAAAGGAGCTTTCTCTGTTGCTTGATGAAAGAAAGCTTTTGAAGGCACGGGAGGTCGTGATGAGAATAATTCAGGACGCCACCCGAGTGAATATTTCATCGGCGCTGTCCAACTTAAATATGGCAATGTCATCGGATATGTCATAAATCAAAGCAAGGAAAAATATATGGAAAACGTAACAAACACAGAAAACAAAGAAAAGATGTGCCCCTCATGCGAGGGCTGTGCAGGGTGTGGGGAAAAGAGAGATACCCCCACCGGTGAAAAATACAATATAATAGGCATCAGGTTTAAAGAGGTAGGAAAGATTTACTACTTCGACCCCAACGGCATTGAATTCAGCGTTGGTGAAAACGCTATCGTAGAGACGGCGCGCGGCGTAGAGTACGGACACGTTCTTGTAGCTAACAAGGAGGTAGATGCCTCTGAGGTCGTTCTCCCCTTGAAAAAGGTAATCAGGAAAGCCACCGATGCCGACGCCACGAAGCTTCAGGAAAACGAGAGGGTCGCCAACGACGCCAAGGCAATATTCAAGGAAAAGTGTATTCAGCACAAGCTTGAAATGGACCTTGTAGATGCAGAAATGACCTTCGACAACTCCAAATTGCTCTTCTACTTCACCTCGGAGGGCAGAGTGGATTTCAGAGAATTCGTAAAGGACCTCGCCACAGTATTCAAGACGAGGATAGAGCTCAGGCAGATAGGAGTCAGGGACGAAGCAAAACAGCTTGGCGGACTTGGCATATGTGGCAGAGAATTCTGCTGTCACGCCTTTTTGTCGGACTTTGACCAGGTATCAATAAAAATGGCTAAGGAGCAGGGGCTCAGCCTTAATTCTGCAAAGATTTCGGGCACCTGCGGAAGACTTATGTGTTGCCTCAGGTACGAAAACGACGTCTACGAGGAAGAAATAAAGAAAACTCCACGTGTAGGCTCTGTCGTTTCCACCCCGTCGGGCAAGGGAGTCGTGGTAGACTCCAATCCTCTTGCAGGAATTATAAAGGTATCGCTTGACTCTAACAAGGACGCCGCACCCATCGTTCTTGAAAGAGAAAAGGTAACCGTTCTCGCGCACAAGAAGCACGCCGAAAAGGTGGAGGAAGCCGAGGACGAATTGATAACGGAATAAATTTTTAATTTATTTAAAAATCTATTTATATATTATAACAATATGGAGGTACAAAAAATGGCTTACAAAATCAATGATGATTGCATCGGCTGTGGCGCTTGCATCGGCGAGTGTCCCGTTGAGTGTATCAGCGATGTTGACGGCAAGGCAGTTATTGATGCTGAACAGTGCATCGATTGCGGTACTTGCGCAGGCGTTTGTCCTGTTGAAGCTCCCAAGGCTGAGTAATTAAGGCTCTTGGAGGAAAACACAAGGGATGTTAAAAATGCCCAGACCGCCAAAAACAAAAAGTATGCTACTTGATTGTCTTTAAAGCTTTTTTGTAGAGTTACTTTTAAGGAAAAAACTCTATGAGTTTTTCCAAAAAAACATATGTTTTTGGCTATGAACATTTTTTTCTATCCCTCACCGTCGGGGGTGTAATTCATTACACCCCTTTGTTTTCGAATAATTTCATTTTTATATATAAAAACGAGGAAAAGATGTATAAACCACAGAACATCAGAAATTTTTCTATAATTGCCCATATCGACCACGGCAAGAGCACTCTTGCCGACCGTCTGCTTGAAGCGACGGGCACTGTCAGCCACAGAGAAATGGAAGAACAGCTCCTTGACAATATGGAGCTTGAGCGTGAGCGCGGAATTACCATTAAAGCACGTGCCGTTGAGCTGGAATACAAGGCAGAGGACGGAGAAATCTATAACCTCAACCTTATCGACACCCCCGGCCACGTTGACTTTAACTACGAGGTGTCCCGTTCCCTTTCCGCCTGCGAGGGCGCTCTCCTTGTAGTAGACGCGTCTCAGGGAATAGAAGCGCAGACCCTTGCCAACACCTATCTTGCCCTTGACAACGACCTTGAAATCGTTCCCGTCATCAACAAGATAGACCTGCCGTCAGCAGAGCCCGACAAGGTAAAAAAAGAGATAGAGGACGTCATAGGTATTCCTGCAGAGGATGCCCCCTGCATTTCCGCAAAGACGGGCTTGAACATTGAGGACGTGCTCCGTGCTATCGTCAAGTACGTGCCCGCCCCCGCCGTCAACGCCGACGCTCCCCTGAAGGCGCTTATTTTCGACGCCGTCTACGATGCGTACCGCGGAGTTATCGTCTACGTCAGGATTTTCGACGGTAAGCTCTCGGTAGGCGACAAAATAAGAATGATGAACACGGGCGCAGAGTTCGAGGTGGTAGAGGTAGGACACTTAAAGCCCTTCGGTCTTGAGCCGAGAGAGACGGTTATGGCAGGCGAGGTTGCATACATCACCGCCAGCATCAAGTCCCTTTCCGACACCGACGTAGGCGACACCGTTACTCTTGCGGACAATCCCACCGACTCCGCCCTTGACGGCTACAAGAAGGCTCTGCCTATGGTTTACAGCGGTATTTATCCCGCCGACGGAGCAAAATACGGAGATTTGAGAGATGCTCTTGAAAAGCTGAGGCTCAACGACGCTTCTCTGCTCTTCGAGGCGGAAAGCTCTATTGCGTTGGGATTTGGCTTCAGGTGCGGATTTCTCGGACTTCTGCATATGGAGGTAATTCAGGACAGACTGGAGAGGGAGTTCAACCTCGACCTCATCACCACCGCCCCCGGCGTTATCTACAAGGTGGTTATGAAGAACGGAGAAATTAAGTATATAGACAATCCACAGAACTTCCCCACGGGCGACGAGGCGGAGGAGGTATGCGAGCCGATAGTCAAGGCGACTATCCTCACCCCCGTTGATTACGTTGGAACGATAATGGAGCTTTGTCAGGAGAGACGAGGCGTTTTCAAGGATATGAAATATATAACCTCCGACAGAGCTGAATTGCACTATTCACTTCCGCTTAACGAAATAATCTACGACTTTTTCGACGCCCTTAAATCGAGAACAAAGGGCTATGCCTCTCTCGACTACGAGCTTGACGGCTATGAAAAGTCCAGCCTTGTAAAGCTTGACATTCTCCTCAACGGCTCTATGGTGGACGCACTTTCCTTTATCGTGCACTCTGAAAAGGCGTACACGAGAGCGAGAAAGATAGTTGAAAAGCTTAAAGAGAATATTCCCCGTCAGCTCTTTGAAATTCCCGTTCAGGCGGCAATCGGCGGAAAGGTCATCGCAAGAGAGACCGTAAAGGCAATGCGAAAGGACGTTCTTGGCAAGTGCTACGGCGGGGACATCACGCGAAAGAAAAAGCTTCTTGAAAAGCAAAAAGAGGGTAAAAAGAAAATGCGCTCCCTCGGTACTGTGGAAGTACCTCAGGAGGCGTTTATGGCGGTGCTTAAATTCGATGAATAGAGGACTTTATATCCATTTCCCCTTCTGTGAGAAAAAGTGCAATTACTGCGACTTTTACTCGGTTGCGGACCACTCGGGAAAAAGTTCCTATATTGACGCTCTCATAAGGGAAGCCTTGAAATTCAAGGAAGAGAAAATAAAAATTGACACCGTTTTTTTCGGGGGAGGTACACCCTCCCTCTTTTCGCCCTCGGAGCTTGAAAGGGTTATGACGGCATTAAATAACGCTTTTCTTATTGAGGAAAATGCCGAAATCACCCTTGAAGCCAATCCCTTGACGGTGAAAGAAGAAGAAAAGCTTTCGGCGTTTCACGCTCTCGGTATAAACCGTCTTTCCGTTGGAGTACAGAGCTTTTTGGACAAGGAGCTTCAGGCCCTCGGCAGATGTCACACACGCGACGAGGCAAAAAACACGATTCTCACCGCAAAGAAAGCGGGCTTTGACAATATATCCCTCGACTTGATGCTTGGTGTCCCCTACCAGACGGAAGAAACACTAAAAGAAAGCCTTGACACCGCCCTCTCTTTACCCCTCTCACATATATCTCTTTATGCCCTGTCTATAGAGGAAAACACAGTTTTCGGAAAGAAACAAAAAAAGGGTGAGGATTTGCACCTTCCCGAAAATGACCGCGAGATGTATCTCAAGGCTTGTGAAATCCTTGAAAAGAACGGCTTTGAGCATTATGAAATATCCAACTTTGCAAAAAAAGGCTTCCGTTCACGCCACAACCTGAAATACTGGAACGCCGAAGAATATATCGGGCTTGGGGCAGGTGCTCACTCCTATTATAGGGGTGAACGCTACGCCTACGAGGACAGTATAAACGCCTTTATCGAAACCCCCGAAAAAACCGAGGTATACCAAAACACCAAAAAGGACAGAACAGAAGAATTTATCTTCTTATCACTCCGCCTCTCCGACGGACTCGACCTTAAAAGGCTTGAACAAGGCTTCGGAGTTATCCCCACCGCATATTTTTTTGAAACAGTGCGCGAGCTTGAACGCCACCGCCTTTTGACCCTCAAGGGTAACAAAATCATCCTCACAAACGAAGGCTTTTTCGTTTCAAACTCGGTTATAGTGAAGATTCTTGATGGATTAAAAATATGACATCGGGTACCCGATGTCATATTTTTGTTTTTTATTCTGTTACTTTCTCTGAATCAAGAATCACACCCGAGAAGCTTTCAAGCTGTGGCTTATATATCTTGTTATAGTAGCTTTCACCCGCCACTTCTATAAAATACGCCTTCATTTTCTCAGCGTAATCTTTTTTAACACTTTCAGGGATTGCTTTCTTCAATGAGCTTTTCATACTTTTGGACGCTTCGTCTCCCCAAAGACCCATAATATCATAGTAACAATAAACGTCTCCGTCATAAACAAGCGCCAAGTCACTTGCAAGAGCCTTTTTCATATCTTCCTCTTCAAGATAAAGAGCGTCAATTATATCAAGAGTAAGCTTCGGGTCCTTAACGCTTATAAGCTCCTCCTTTGTAACGTCGAATTCTTTTATAGCCCAATACAAAGGCGGTAAAGAATGTCTGGTTTCTCTTGGCATTGCGTTATACACCTTGTCACTCCAATCATATACCTCTTCGCCTCTTAGATCAATAACGTAATGTATGTCATTAACAGGGTCTATAAACTGTCGGTTAAGCTCTGAATATCCTCCTATTGCTCGCGGTTCATCTTCCTCTTCTTGAGCTTCTGTGTTTTCTGCTACAATCTTCTCGTTATTTTCAACCGCTAACTCTTCTTTTGTTATTTTTATATCCTCTACAACGTTACTTTCATCGATGGCACAAGAAGCAAAAACAAAGATAAGCAAAAGTGATAGAGAAATAAATTTAATTAAATTTTTCATAATATCCTCCTTTAGTAAATTGTAAAGTCACTAGCTATATCAGGATAGAAAAGGAACGGGTTTAACGTGGCATCTCTCGTGCCTGAGGTTTTTCCGTTTGAAATTACTCCTATATGCAGGTGACTGCCTTGGGACGCACCGGTGTTTCCAACATCACCTATAAATGTAGTTCCTTTTGAAACCATATCCGTAAAAGACAAAGGGGAAGAATCCTTTATCATATGCATGTATGATATTCTGAGATAAGTATTCGTGCCATACAACTTATCACGGCTTGAAACAACCACAACAAATTGACCTCTTCCGTTATCAGCGTCCCCTTCAAAACCCGCATCTTCTACTATACCATTACAAACGCTGTATATGTCCGTTCCTGCACTCGCTGCAAAATCAATACCCGAATGATAATCAAGAACACCGTTTAAATATCTGTAGCCATATCCCGATGAAATATAACAAGAAGAGCTCTCTATAGGATACGCCCAATTAGAAGAGGCATAAAAATCTTCGTGATTATCTGATGCAAGTTCAAAAACCCATTGCTGACTTGTAGCACCTGTATACGTAGATACATATATGTTTCCCGTTGCAGAAGAAGCGGTGCCTCCAGCCGTTCCGTTCCCGGTATTTGCAGTAATTGCTACGGCACTATTAGATTTTGGGGTAATTTTGTATCCATTTCCCGTACTGGTTATATTAAACAGTTGAGCAGTATTGTCCGTATGAGCGTAAATTTGTATATTACAACCTGAAACAACTGAACCGCCAGATTTAACTATATCCAAAACTCTATACGTTCCGTTAACTGAAGACATTGCATATAATCTGTAAGCATCGTTTGTGCTGTCATATACAACCCTAAACGTTTGCTCAACGCTTCCGTCGGCAGTACATTGATATACGTTTATATTGTTTTTATCTATTCCGTAATCAACGTTTACATACTTTCCTGAAGAAACATTTTTTATTTTATAGACTTCTCCATTTATAATTCCCGGCGTTTGAGCTGCCATTGAAGAAATCGATAGTATTGACAAAACAGCAAAAACAACCGATACAATAGTGATTATTTTACAAATCTTTTTCATTTACATTCTCCTTTCCTATACATATCTCTTAGTAATACTTTCCGAAACAATTTCGGTTACACCGTTAACCGTAACGTGAGCCGTGCAAATAAGATAATAAGTTTTTCCTTGTTCGCAATCATAAGCTGTGTGTGAAAAGTTCAAACGGCTCGGCATGCTGGACGAGCTTGAAACAGAAGGGAAACTTTCTACTTCAGATAAAGTATTGTCACTTGTGTCTACCTCGTAAATGGTGCAATATGCAATAATGTTCGTTGTTCCACTATCTCCCAACACACTGCCTCTACATAGAGCTTGTCCGTTTGAAAAGGATAAAGACAAAGTGATTTTGTCAGTTTCTGATAACGGAACAACCATTGCAGAAACTGCTATACTCAAAAAGAGCATCACCGAGAAGAATAAAAGTGTAAAACGTTTTGTTTTGGATAGCATCATTTTTGCATCCTCACTTTTTTAGTGTAAGGCTATTATTTATGCCTTCACTATATATAACGGCAGAAAATGCAAAACCACTACAGCTTTTTAAAATTATTTTACATTTTTTACTGAAAAGGCTATTTTTTTAAGTTCTTCTATTTCGATTTTAGAAGTAATTGTAAATACTGTCTGTTCTTTAGCCCAAAAAATCATATTACTTCTATTACTATCATCGTACGAAATTACCAAGGTATAAACAACACCGTTTTCTTCAAACGATTCAAAATAAACTCCTTCATTATTAAAAGAAATGCTCGAATCTATAGGAGAATAATCGAAATGTATCGGCATTTCTTTCATTTCAATATTTTCATAAGAAACACTACCCATATCCTCACCGAAAAACCACTCATATACAGTTGTATATCCTATGGGCAAATATGAAATTTCCCATTTTTTTGTTCCTGTGGTCTGTATGTCTTCTCCTTTTACTTGTGGTTCATCATACGTTTTTGTTGTTTTTGTTATATAAGTATCAGCGGGGTTATGATTCTCGTTAACAGAAAAAGATGACATTGTTTCCCCGTGTTTTATATATGCAGTTATACTGTCTGTTATTTTTATAACGGTATCCTTTAATATGCTTCTGAACTCTTTTGAAACAGAGGCGGCTACGCCGATACCGAGAAGGATGCTTAGAAGAGCGGCAACCAAAATCCGAGCCACCTTTTTTACACCGAAGCTTGTATGAACGTCCTCTTTAAAAAGCTTATTCATTCTCCTTTCGTGTCTTCGGCTGAAAATGTGCTCGGGCAATTCAGATTTCATTATTTCGTCTATTTCCTCTTGAAGCATCCTGTCAAGAGCTTTTCCGAGTTCAGCTTCAAACGAATAATTCACAGTGTTATAATTCCCTCCTTTAATATCATTTGCTTAAGCTAGTTTTTAGCTGGATATACCTTGATTTCAGCGTTTTTTTCGCTTATATTAAGCTCCTTTGAAATCTCTTTATACGAATATCCGAAGAGATATTTCATATAAAGTATCTGTTTGGAAATTTCATCAAGTCCTGTTAGATATCTTTTTATAGTTTCGGCTTCGTATCTTTTTAAACTCTCGTCTTCGGGTATGGCACCTGTCATAATTTTTTCGTTTTCAAAAGAGACTTCTTCCTTTTTAGTCTCCTTTCTCATAATGTCAATGCACTTGTTTTTAACAATAACAACACTCCATTTCTTAAGCTCTTCATCTTTCAGCACAAGCATTTTCTCCTTATTCTTTATTATAGAAATAAAAGCTTCCTGCAAGGCATTTTCCGCCAGATGTTCACTGCCTGTAAATTTATAGGCAACAGAAAAGAGCATCCTTTTATTTTCATTGTAAAATTTTAGAAAAACATTTTCTTCTTCGCCGTCAAGCATTCCAAGTAAGATTAAAAGCATTTATATCCACCTCAATATAAATTTTACCATAAAAGCTTCGCCTTTCCAATATATGTAACGAAAAAAATAATAAAACTACTACAGTTTTTCTATGCTTTTCAATCTCACATCTATTGCAACTCTACAAAATTCTCGAATCTTTAAATTTTCCTCTTGACAATTCGCCTCTTTTGTGATATTATATGTTAGTACCAAATACGGCCTGTTGGTCAAGCGGCTAAGACGCCACCCTCTCAAGGTGGAATCATGGGTTCGATTCCCGTACGGGTCACCAAACAAAAAACAGATACGCAAGTATCTGTTTTTTTGTTTGTAGAATAATACTCGGGAATCGAAACCGAGAGCGTGCGGGGGACTTTTGCCTTGAAGAGAAACGGAAAGAGCAAAAGTTCAAGCCGTGCAGGGAGCGAAGCGAGTCGCTGGCAACTGCCGTAAAGAAAACAGTCTGGGAGACTGTTTTTAGCAAAAAGTGCGAAACCTTTAGGTTGACCCCCCAGTATGCGAAGCAGACGCCGATTCCCGTACGGGTCACCAAAAATCGACATTCTTCAAAAGAGGAATGTCGATTTTTACTTATTACCTATTCACTATTCCCTATTACCTAAAAAGACTTGTCGATTTTTGGAAAGTAATAAGTAATAGTGAATAAGGAAGAAGTTTTTTGAAGGAGTATGCATGTGGATAGTCCATTGCTTGTAAAATCTAAACAGTTTGCATTAGACATAATTAAGGTTTGTAATAAAGTAAAAAGCGAAAAAAGAGAAAGTGTACTTACTAATCAGCTTATTCGTAGCGGAACCAGTATTGGTGCGAATATAAGAGAAGCTTTTTACGGGCACGGTAAAAATGATTTTATTGCTAAACTTCAAATAGCACTTAAAGAATGTTCCGAAAGCGAATATTGGATTGAACTTCTTATTGAAAGTGAATATTATGCTGATAAGACGATACTTGATAATTGTATTGAATTAAAGAAAATACTTGTTTCATCAATCAACACCGCAAAGAAAAACAACAATTAGTGTGAAGCAATATCGTTCTCCTTTGCATAAAAAAGCGGCTAGCAGCCGCTGGCATATCTCGCCTATCGTAATGCGTTTTTTGCCTAAATAAAGAAAAACGGCGAGATCCAATTTAATGCAATTTCCTATATAATAAAAAAGAATATCGAAAGGGGTGCCTGCGATAGAGCAGGTTTTACCTACCGCAACCTTGTAGGGCGGTGGCTTGCTGCCGCCGAAAACAAACGATATATGCAAAGAAAACGGCGGGAGATAAACCCCCGCCCTACAACAAAAGGAGTACGGACGATTTGTTCGTACTCCTTTTCACACGCCTTGCTCTGCAAGGTATAGTGTATTACACCTTTTCGTTGTACTATCGGGCGGTAAAGAGCCTCCCTTGTGTAAAGGGAGGTGGCTCGCGCAAGCGAGACGGAGGGATTGTAAAAAGCAAAATTCTACCGAAAAACAATCCCTCAGTCGCCTTCGGTGACAGCTCCCTTTACACAAGGGAGCCTTTCTTTATGTTCATCTATTGCTCGTCAATTTTCCTGACAAGCACTGCTTTTGCGGACACAAAAGCAAAGCCCCGCGCGAGGCGGGGCAAGAAATTATTTTAATTGTTCCAAAATTGCCTTGAACTCTTTGGTGTCTCTGATTGCGTCAAATTCCTTTTCGGCAAGCCATTTATCACGAACAATTTCGTGCAACGGACGAGAATCGGTTGTTTCAAAATCAGTTCTTTTTTTGATTCTTTCACCGATCAAAAGCGAGGTGGTTTTAATTTCATCCGGACGATTTTCAAACTTATAGGCATGCTTTATACAAATCTTCAAGTTTTCTATCGCTTCTTCTATACGGTTGATTTTAACCAAATGCTTTGCATAATCAAAATAGTGGCTCGCACTACACCAATTATCGCTTGGAGGATCATTATCAAAAATAATATGATCTAAGGCGAGAGATTTTTCGCAAATGATAACCGCATCCTCGTCTGATACTAAATCAACCAACTGCCAAAGTCCATCGGATAACGCATAGTAGGATTGAAGAATAAATTTACGCCAATGCGGCAATTCTTCGTCCTCTGAAAGAGCCCACTTTAGCGACCATTCCTTGCAATAAGACATCGGCGTAAACATTTCGTATATCGCTCGCCCTTGTTGCTTTCTTCCCATTTCACAGTGGTGAAAAGCAAGACGATCAGTTGCCTCCAACTTGATTTTAGGATCAGAGCAATATTTCATAATACGCTCACCAAGTGCGACGATTTCAGAGTCATATTTTATACTGTTTTCTTTATACTCGAGAATATTCGCCGTATCATCACAGGCAGCAAAAAGAGCATACATAAGCTTGTTCAAAAGAGCATAGTTGTTGGGAAATTCTGCAACTCCCGCACGTGCAATACGAATACA
>JAZSLY010000080.1:0-2429 GCA_045535585.1 Eubacteriales bacterium | reverse complement strand
CATGGCTACGATCCGACTTCGGATTCTATCTGTGTAATTGTTATTTCCGTATCTTTTACAATTAACTTTTTCATATAGTATAACCTCCGCTTTTAATTATGGCGAATTCGCCATAATTAAAGTATATTTTCTATCATTACAATTAAAATAATTCCAATCATTCAAACGCGATATAACTCCGCGTTGCGTCGTTGCGATATGATATAAATTCCTTTTCTCGTCGCGAAGCGACATATCGCACCGTAGGTATATCGCAAATTCCAAGGGGAATTTATATCGCTGATTTCATCTTTGATGAAATCATTCTACCACAATTCCGCGTCACTGTCAATTATATCCTTCCCCCTTGTGAAAAAGCACGAATTTTGTCGCATCTTTTTGTGCTTGTTGTCCCAAGGTGTTTGGGCATACACAAGATATTGTGGTTAATAATGCTTTTTATTTCAAAAAATACCCAATATATTGAATTTTGCTATTGACAAGTGATAAGTTATGTGTTATTATGATAGCACTGAATTGAAAAATTGAAAGAGGTATAATTATGTATCAGGTAAAGAAAAGGAATGGCAAGATTGCAGAATTTAACATTGCCAAGATTGCAAACGCCATTGAGCACGCGTTTGACGCAAAGGAAAAACAGTATAATTCGGACGTTATAGATTTTCTCGCCCTCAAGGTTACCGCTGATTTCCAGTCCAAGATAGAGGACGACCTCATCAGCGTTGAGGACATTCAGGACAGCGTAGAAAACGTTCTCGTTCAGGCAGGCTACTCCGACGTTGCGAAAGCATACATTCTCTACCGCCGTCAGCACGAGAAAATGAGAAATATGAAGAGCACCATCCTTGACTACAAGGACGTCGTTGACTCTTACGTAAAGGAAATTGACTGGCGAGTTAAGGAAAACTCCACCGTTACCTACTCTGTGGGCGGACTTATCCTCTCCAACAGCGGTGCTATTACCGCAAACTACTGGCTGTCGGAAATCTACGACGACGAAATTTCCGATGCCCACAGAAACGCTGACATCCACCTTCACGACCTTTCAATGCTTACGGGCTACTGTGCAGGCTGGTCTCTTCGTCAGCTTATCAAGGAGGGTCTCGGAGGCGTTTCGGGCAAGATTACCTCTGCCCCCGCAAGCCACCTTGCTACCCTTTGTAACCAGATGGTAAATTTCCTCGGTATTATGCAGAACGAGTGGGCAGGCGCGCAGGCGTTCTCCTCCTTCGACACCTATCTTGCGCCCTTCATCAAGGTTGACAACCTCTCCTACGACGCAACGAAAAAGTGCATTGAGTCCTTTATCTACGGCGTAAACACACCAAGCCGTTGGGGTACTCAGGCACCCTTCTCCAATATCACTCTTGACTGGGTAGTACCTGCCGACCTGAAGGACCAGAAGGCTATCGTCGGCGGTAAGGAAATGGATTTCACCTACGGCGACTGTAAAGCCGAGATGGATATGGTAAACAAGGCGTTCATCGAAATTATGATCGAGGGCGACGCCAACGGACGCGGATTCCAGTATCCTATCCCCACATATTCTATCACCCGTGACTTTGACTGGTCGGAGACCGAGAACAACCGTCTCCTTTTCGAGATGACCTCAAAGTACGGAACACCCTATTTCTCAAACTACGTAAACAGCGATATGGAGCCCCCCGACGTTCGTTCTATGTGTTGCCGACTCCGGCTTGACCTTCGTGAGCTTCGTAAGAAGTCGGGCGGTTTCTTCGGAAGCGGTGAATCCACGGGTTCTATCGGCGTTGTAACTATCAATATGCCGAGAATTGCATACCTTGCAGAGAACGAGGAAGAGTTCTACAAGAGACTTGACAAGATGATGGACATTTCTGCCCGTTCGCTGAAAATCAAGCGTGGCGTTATTACAAAGCTTCTTGACGAGGGACTTTATCCCTACACCAAGAGATACCTCGGCACCTTCAACAACCACTTCTCCACCATAGGTCTTGTTGGTATGAACGAGGCTTGTCTCAACGCTAAGTGGATAAGAGAGGACCTGACACAGAAGAAGGCTCAGGAATTCACAAAGGCCGTTCTCAATCATATGAGAGAGAGACTTTCCGACTATCAGGAGGAGTACGGCGACCTTTACAACCTTGAAGCGACTCCTGCCGAGTCCACCTCATACAGACTTGCAAAGCACGACGTTGCGCGCTATGAAAACATCATCACCGCAAACGAGGGCAACAACAACCCCTACTACACCAACTCCTCACACCTTCCCGTTAACTATACCGAGGACGTATTCGAGGCTCTTGAAATTCAGGACGAGCTGCAGACCCTTTACACCTCAGGCACAGTATTCCACACCTTCCTTGGTGAGAAGCTTCCCGACTGGAAGGCGGCGGCAAGCATAGTTCGCAAGATTGCCGAGAATTACAGACTTCCCTATTATACTCTTT
>JAZSLY010000057.1:0-4100 GCA_045535585.1 Eubacteriales bacterium | reverse complement strand
GAGGTAATATCCGTAAAGGTCTTATCCCAGCCTGCGAAGGTGTAGGTGATAGCTTCCGTACCCGCCTTGGTGGGAGTGGTGGTGGGCTCTGTGGCATCCCCAAGGTATTCCAAGGTTTGCTCATCAAGAATGGACGTACCCGCCTCGTCTGCGTAGAAGATTACGGTATAGTATCTTGTGGACTCAGCAAAGACGGGGTATACCGCAAGGTCTGTTGTGATTCCCGTAAGTGCCTTGTCCCAGTTTGTAAAGGTGTAAACCTTGGTGCTCGTCGGCTCCTTCGTAGGATTGGTTACAGGCGCTGTGACGCTTCCGTTATATTCGGTCTTCTTCGTGTCGTGAACGACCGTACTGCCTGCATCAACGTAGAAGGTTACGGTGTAGTATCTTGTGGACTCGGTGAAGGTGGGGTACACGTCAATATCGGTCGTAATACCAGTAAGTGCTTTGTCCCAACCTGCAAAGGTATAAACCTTAGTGTTTGTAGATGCCTTTTCGGGATTGTTGGTAGGTGCGGCAACGCTTCCGTTGTATTCTGTCTGCTTTTCTTCAAGAAGTGCCGTGCCCGCCTCATCCGAGTAGAATTTTACAGTATAGTACCTCGTAGCGCTTGTGAATACGGGGAGAATGCGAAGGTCGGATGCAATGCTGTCAAACGACTGATTCCAACCTGCAAAGGTGTAAACGATAGTATTGGTAGCATCCTTCGTGGGATTTGTTGAAGGTGCTACGGCGCTTTGACCGTACTCCAAGGTCTGAACGTCAAGAGGTACGGTACCCGCCTCGTCGGCATAGAAGGTGATAGTGTAATATCTCGTTGACTCTGTAAAGAGGGGATAAACGTGCAGGTCGGACGAAACGCTTGTGTAACTCTTGTCCCAGCCCGAGAAGGTGTAAACCTTTGTGTTGGTCGGGTCCTTCGTGGGAGTAGCGGTGGGCGCTGTGGCGTCAAGACCGCTCTTTATACGCTGCCTTGACATAACGCTTCCGTCTCCGTTATAGAAGAATACGTTGTAGTACGTACCTGACGGAAGATTGCTGAGATAAGTGGTTTTCGTATATTCCTTTACGTTCTTGAATATTCTGTTGCTTCTGTAATTCTGGAAATTGACGGTGCCGTTAAGATTCTTTACGACAACGTTCTTGTCTGTGGTTGTCGTTGTAAAGGTCACTTTGTCAGCGCCTCTGATGAGAATTCTGCCCTTAACCTTTACGTTGTATATCTTGGCAAATCCGTCGTGCACGCCGTCGCCTAAAACAAGGTCGCCGTTTATTGTACAGTTTTCAAGCACAACGTCGGGACAGTTGATCATAAGAGAACGGTCGGAGTCAACCGAATACGTACCGGGCTTGCTTATGTATTTTTCAAAAATGTTATAGAGCATCTGTGCAAACTGTGCGCGGGTGACAGTCTTGCGAGGCTCGATAAGGTTTTTGTCGGTTCCGTTTACGCATCCGCACTCAACGAGAGCCGCAACCGATTCCTTTGCCCAGGGAGAAACGTCCTCAAAATCTCCGAACTTGGTGAGTACGGAGGTGTCACCGGGCTCAAGAACCATAGCTCGCGCTATGGCAACCATGGCTTCCTCTCTGAAAATGGGGCGTTCAGGCTCGAAGGTAGTCTCGCTTGTTCCACCGAAGGTCTGCATTTGAACGGCCTTGGCAACCTCTTCGTAATACCAAGCATCCTTTGAAACGTCGTCAAAGGATTTTTCCTTGTTCAAAACTACTGCGCCAAATGCACGGTTTAACATAGCCGCCATTTCTGCTCTTGAGAGATTTCTGTCGGGGCGAATGGTGTTATCTTCGTAACCGTTCATTACGTTGTTCTCAATTGCATGAGACAGGGCGGGATTAGCCCAGTGATTCGGGTTATAATCCTTAAAGCTTTCAACGGCTGACGCACTGACAGCTGAGACTATAACCAGGGATAATACAGTCAGTAAAATTAATAATCTTATGCTTTTCTTCATTTTTCGAACCTCTATTTAAAGTAAGTGTTTATATACTCGGCTTTAGTAATTGTTTTCTCGTTTTTGTATGCTTCTCTGATGGAGGTCACCAGAGCAGTGTCCTTTTTGTTGTCTGTTAATACCTTGGTTAAGGACGTGAGGATTTCCTCTACCTGCGTATCACAGTCTTTTTCCATTTTTGACACTTCGTCAAGCACGTGGTTCATCATCGCCGTTTTAAGCTCTGATGTTTTTTGGTCATCTGATAGGGAAGCGTATTCTTTAAGCGTTGTGTTTTCAAGATTTTTCAGCGAGTTCACAAACTCTGCTTTAAGAATATACATCTGTCCCACAAGAGCGGATATCTGCTCGTTCACCTCGGTGTCACTCAGCGTCGGAGTGACGGGCTCTTCCTCCTTGCTTTCCACGGGCTCTTCCTCCACGGGAGGTGTGGGAGGAGTAGGTTGAGCGGGAGGTGTGGGAGGCGTTGGAGTCTCAGGTGTCTCTGGAGGGCCTTCCGTTGTCGGAGGGGGTGTATCCTCGGGAGGAGAGATAACCTCCGTGTCCTCCTTCGGAACCGTCTCGTCGGGGGGAGAAGTAAGAAAATCTTCAAGAGTTGCCTTACCTTGTAAAATCAAGGTCAGCTCCTCTCTCGTGATTTTGCCTTCTGCCAGAGCAAGCTTTTCTTCTTCCGTCAGGTCTCGCACGTAGAGCCCCGAATATTCTTCAAGCGCCGAGGAAATTATCTTGTCGTTTTCCTTTCGCTTGTCAGCCAAATCATCTTTATCTTGAGTAATACCCATATAAAGAGCCTTTATATTGTCCCGTTGCCATATAGCAACGCCTGCGACGGCGAGTATTACGGCAAGTAAAATTATTAAAAATATTCTGAATTTTTTTATATTAATCACCTCACGAGTAAAATCACAGAGTACAAATAACCAATGATAAATTATTATACCACTAAATATATATAATGTCAATAAAAAAGAGTGCAATTATTATAATAATTATAGGAATAATTTTCATGTTACCCGAAAGAAGAAGTTTTTCTTGATTTTCAAATGAAAAACAATTCGCTTTTTTTAGGCGAATTAATTTTTGAATGTAAGTTTTGTTATAAAAAATATGTATTTTCTTGATTGACTTTTACCCCCGGAATTTTATAATTTTAGAATATAGATAAAACTTTATCAGGAGGTCGAATATGGAGCTTGTTCTTTCGAAAAACGGTGCACTAAAAAAGGCATTACCTGTTCATGGGGTAGGCAATGGACCATCAAGTACTCCCTTCCGAACAACCAGAGCAAAGGAGTTTATGGAGGCGGGTATTCCTTTCTCCAGAACGCACGATACGGAGGGCGCATACGGGAGCGGTGAATATATAAACATTCACTGTATTTTTAAAAATTTTGATGCAGACGTAAATTCACCGGAATCGTATAATTTCAAGAATACGGATATTTATATTGCTAAAATTTTGGAGGCAGGAACAAAGGTGTTTTATCGCCTTGGTGAAACGATAGAAAATCAGCCTATCGCAACAGACCTTCCCCGATATATTATTCCTCCAAAAGATTATATGAAATGGGCTGAAATTTGTGAGCACATTATCAGGCATTATAACGAGGGCTGGGCGGACGGATTTTATTATAATATAGAGTATTGGGAGATATGGAACGAGCCCGATAACTCTCAGATGTGGACCGGTACCCCTGAAGAATTTTACGAGCTTTACAGAGTGGCGGCAAACCATCTGAAAAGCTGCTTTCCTGCCCTTAAAATCGGCGGAATGGCGTCATCGGGCTTTTACGCGGCAACGCGCGATACCGAAAACTCGTGGTTCAAGACTCTTATTCCTTTCGCAGAGGGCTTCTTAAAATACATAAGCGACGAAAAAACCAAAGCACCGCTGGACTTTTTCAGTTGGCATTGCTATACTCACGAAGTTGACGAGGTGGCAAGAGCGGCGCGATATGCAAGAGCGCTTCTTGATAAATACGGTTTTAATGCTGCTGAAAGTATCCTTGATGAGTGGAACTATGCGCTGAAATGGGACGGCGCAGAGGGAAAATACAGAAAGAGTATGCCGGTTGCGGCAATGGTACAGGTGTTCTTATCACAATGGCCTCCGAGGGCGTTGACGCA
>JAZSLY010000043.1:0-5361 GCA_045535585.1 Eubacteriales bacterium | reverse complement strand
ACATTGACCCCAAATACGGCATCAAGAACCTGAACGCAGGTCCCTTCACTTTTGATTCCAAAAATTCCTTTGGTGATTACATCATCACCACAAAGAGTATGACTCCCGACATCGTTGATGAGGTTGGAAGGCTCTCCAAGGAATACGGTTTTGAGCAAATTGCGTACCACCAGAGCTCTTTGACCACCTACAAGCAGGGTGACTTCAACTTTATCGGCACAAGAACAGAGAAGGAAAAGGAAAAGGACAAGTTCCTTCCCGCGAAGGAATTCAAGAAGAGAGTTACCGACAAGATGTATAAAAAGTACGGAACCTTCTTCTCTCTCCACACCTACTCCTCACTCGTCGCTTTTGAGTCGGTTCGTCTGCTTTCAAACCCTAAGTGGCAGAAGCAGATTTGCTACGACCCCAACACCTTTACTCTTAAAGAGAATATGACCGCCAATGACACGGTTATCAAGACAGTTCAGGATGCCACCAAGTTTGAGTGCGATCCTTACAGAAATATGCCAAGGTCCAATATTCACTCCGCATACTTCCTTATCGACAAGGAAATTATCCGAATTAAGAATAATGATGAGACGGGCTTCTCCGAAATTACCCGTGCACAATGCGGAACAAAAGCGGCGCCTCACAAGGCGGGCGCGGAGATGAGACAGCTTCTCGGTAAGTATAATATGTTCCAGTCCAAGCCCTTCTCGGAGCTCTTCTACCTTTTGGCAAGGCGCACCGCAAAGGCGTATAACGATGGTGGCTTCAGAGCTATCTACCTTGACGGATTTGAGTCCTTTGCGCTGGACGGTCTTACTCTTCCCGATGAGCGTGCTTACGCATACGCAGAGTTCTACCGCGAGCTTTTGAGATTCTGTAAGATCCCTCCCGTCCTTGAATCCTCTGCAATGGCATCTTATCTTTGGGCAGGACGCGGACGCTTTGGCGCAGTAGACCACGCGAAAACGGAGTTCAAGCAATTCAAGAATAACGACTTGAGGGGCGGCAGAGACAAGATAAATTGCAGTAAATGGTACTACACCGCAACTCTCGGTTGGTTTAATCCCTGCCCCGACTATGCGTCCGAGTACAAAAATAACGCCATAAAGACGATGTTCCGTGACGACCTTGACCATATGGCGTCAATTGGAGTCGCCTATAACTTCGGTACGTGTAATCAGCCATTTAACCTCGAAATTTACAACAAGCAAACAAGATTCAGAGAAAACGTTAAGTACTATAACGCTTACTCTATTATGCGTAAGGCTAATTATTTCGCACCTGAAGTCAAAGAGGCTCTCAAGGATTCTAATTTCGAATATAAGATGTTCAAGAAGGACGACGGTACTTGGGCATTCAAGCAGATGAGATACTTTAAGAACAGAATATTCGACTATGCAGACAACACTTTTGCAACGGGCACAGCAGAAAATCCATTCGGTGAGCAGACACCTTACGTTCGAATTGAGCAGAAGTATTCAACTATGGGTGAAAACGAAATGACAGTTCTCGAGCTTGGTGAGCAGAACGTTGCTGATGTTGCAAAGCGTTACGAGCTTCCTAATATCGACATTAGCCGTCATAACGCGTTCAAGGTAAAGGTTCAGGGTAACGGCCGTGATGGCGCAGTTCTCATTACACTTTGTTCACCCCGTTACGTTTCAAGCGCACGTACCGACTACTTTATCCCAACAAACTTCGAGGGCACTCGCGAATTTATCCTGGTTGACAGAGATAACGCTAACTATGAGGGACATTCCTTTGAGGGCATCGACACCCGTGGAATTCTTTCGGAATGCTATCGTGCTGTCCCCAACTTTGCTAATATAACAGAGCTTAAGATTTCTATCGACGGCGACGTTGAGGGTGTTAAGATTGGCGACATCAAGGCATACGAAATCAAGAACGTTCCTGCGAAGAATCCCAGCGTTGCTATCGGTGACAGTAAAATCACCTTTAACACGGAGCTTCACAGCGGTGAGTTTATTGAGTTCTACCCCGAGTATAACAAAGCGTACCGCAACTTCTACGAGTACAACTACAACGAAGACGGAAAGTATGTGGACGATATTGCTCACACCGAGGAAATTGCTTTTGAGGGTGAAATAAAGATTCCTGCAGGTGAGTTTACTTACACCTACGATGCAGAATCCATCACAGGTGCGCCTCTTCGTGCACAGACTGTCGTTGGTGTTAGCGGTAAGGTATTCGCTAACCCTGCATCTTGGAAGACTCCCGACGTAAATATTGACGACTACTATAACATCGTAATCAAGTAAACGATTAAACGGAGCAGTAGAAAATCCTCTACTGCTCCAAAAAAATAGGAGAAAATACTATGTCAGCTTTTAAACAAATAGGTGAAAACATTGAGTTTTCAACTAATACGCTTAAGGTTTCACTTTCTACAAAGGACGGACGCGTCGTTTCTTTGACTAACCTTATAGACGGCAAAGAGATACTCAGAAGCAAACCCGACGTTCCATGGTTTTCCTACATTCTTCTGGAAGATGAAACGATAATCAAGCCAAAATCTCTCTCACTTAACAGAGAAAATATTAGATTTGTATATGATAACGATGCTTGGGCAGAATTTTCCGTTGAAATTTTTGATAAATATTTTACCCTGACTCTTGCAGACAGTGATATTCCCGAAACCTGCGCTTCCCTCGCTTTTGGCGTACTTAGCGCAGAATATTATTGGGCTATGAACGACGAGAAGAGCTATGCTCTTTCTCTCGTAACTATGACTACGTCTGCTATCGTCAATATGTACCCTGCGGCAAGCAATAAGGAAACCTTTGCAAGAGTTCCTACCGACGTTGGAATCAACTACAAAAACGCAAAGGTTGCTATTACCTTCTCCTACTTTGGTGAGCAGAGAGAAGTATTGAAGAGAGTCGTTGACGCAATCGACCCTCGTTACGGACTTGCCAATACCAACGGAGGACCTTACATTCTTGATAGCGAAAATGCATTCGGCGATTACGTTATTTCAAGCGGAGGTATCACTCCCGACACCGCCGAAGAGACGGGCCGAATTCTGCAAGGGCTCAGCGTTGACCAAATTAACTATCATCAAGGAACCAACACCTTTATTCAGGGTGATTTTAATTTCGTAGGCTCAAGAACAGAAGAAGAAAAGGCTAACGACACCTTCATTCCGCCTTCAGTTTTCAAGGAAAGAATTGCAGACAAGGTTGCAAAATACGGCGTTCATTTCTCACTTCACACCTACTCTTCCCTTATTGATAGCAGAGCTCACAGTATTTTGGCAAACCCCAAGTGGCAAAAGCAACTTTGCTACGAAAAGATAACCTATACTCTCAAAAATGACGTTGACGCCGAGTGCACTGCAGTTCTCACCGCTGAGAATGCAGGTAATTTTGAAATAACCCCTTACAGAAATATGCCCCGAGGCAACGCTCACTCTGCTTACATTATTATTGACGAAGAAATTATCCGTATAATGAAGAATGATGAAACGGGCTTCACAGAGGTTATGCGTGCTCAATGCGGAACGAAGGCAGTACCTCACAAGAAAGGCTCAACAATAAAGCAGCTTCTCGGTTGGTACGGAATGTTTCAGTCAAAGCCCCTCTCCGAACTTTTCTACTACGTTGCAGAGCAAACTGCCCACGCGTACAACGAGGGCGGCTTCAGGATGATTTATCTCGACGGCTTTGAGTCGCTTATGAAGAGCGCACAGTTCAGCGACCCGAGAATACGCCACTACGCTTATGCGGAATTTGTAAGAACTATTCTTCTTCATTGTAAGATTCCGCCTCTTATGGAATTCTCCACCATGGTTTGCTCGCTCTGGGCGGCAAGAGGACGCTGGCGTGCAGTTGACGTTGCTATAACGCAGTATAAGCGCTTTAAGCTCAACCATATGCAGACTCAGAAGGCTTGCCTTAAATTCTTCTATACTGCAACGCTGGGCTGGTTTAATACTGCCCCCGATGCTCCCCGTGAATTGAAGAATACCGTTGCAAAAACTATGTTCCGTGACGACCTTGACCAGATGGGCTCATTTGGTATTGCGTATAATTTCGGAACAGTTTACCACAGATACTCACCTGAAAACTACAACGCTCCTACAAAGCTTTACGACAACGCATACTACTATAACACATATTCAAGACTGAGAAAGGCTAATTACTTCGCGCCCGAGGTAAGAGAAGCTATTAAGGACGAGAATTACGAATACAAGGTATTCAAGCAGGATGACGGTACCTGGGCTATGAAGCAAATGAGATACTTCAAGAACAGAATTTACGATATGGCTGACGATACCTTTATCACGGGTAAGGCAAACAACGTATTCAAGGCGCAAACGCCGTTCGTAAGAATTGAGCAAAGATACTCGACCTTGAGCGAAGACGAAAAGCTTCTACTCAGCATTGACGAAACTAAGCCCATTACCGATGCGGCGCACGTACACAAAATCGAGGAAATTAACATTTCTAAGAATCAGGTGTTGAAGGTTAAGGTCTGCGGCAACGGAGGAAATGGTGCAATACTTATTACTCTTCGCAGCCCTGACGAAGCATCCGACGCGAGACACGACTTTTACATTCCTCTCAACTTCAAGGGCTGGCGCGAGTTCGTTCTCGTTGATAACGATAACGGTGACACAGACGGACACGAATTTGAGGGAATCGATACAAGCGACATCGTATTTGAGTGCTATCGTTCTACTGCTGCATTGCACAGAATTCACAGCGTTCAGATTTCTGTTGACGGAGATGTGGAGGGAGTTAAGATTGGTGACATCAGGTGCTACAAGCTTGTAGACGCTCCGTCGAAGAATCCTTCCGTTACTATCGGCGACAGTAATATTACCTTCAAGACCGAGCTTCACAGCGGTGAATTCGTTGAGTACTATCCCGAGTTTAATAAGGCGTACTACAACTATTATGAATTCACCTACGACGATGACGGCAACTATAAGTCCGACCGCGCACTCATTCGCGAAATTGATTTTGAGGGCACTCTTGCTCTTCCTGAGGGCGAATTCGAGTACACCTACGATGCAGAGCCTCTTACAGACGCTCCTCTGCGTGCACTCGTTGCTATCGGTGCTTCCGGCAAGGTTTTCGCCAACCCTGCCGATTGGAAGGCGCCCGAGGTGGACGTAGACAAATATTACGAAGTAAGACTCAGAAAATAAGCTAATACACAAAAGGAGATTTGCCAAAAGCAAATCTCCTTTTTATACGTTGGTATTATATGGTTTTACTAAAGTGCATCAAAAAACTGCAAGTATTTCTACTTGCAGTTTTTTGCTTTATAACTGTTACCGTAAACTCAAAAACCGGTAACGGAAATAAGCTTATTTTGGCTTTTTACCACCAACCGCCGTCGGTT
>JAZSLY010000152.1:0-10181 GCA_045535585.1 Eubacteriales bacterium | reverse complement strand
GCACGTGATGCCGCACATAAGAAGATGTTAGAGCTGATTAGTAACGGCGCGCATCTGCCGTTTGTGCTTCAAGGCGCATCAATTTATTATGCCGGCCCTACCCAAACCAAGCCCGGAAGTGTCATCGGTTCCTGCGGGCCTACTACGTCATCAAGAATGGACGCTTACGCTCCAACCTTGCTTGACCTCGGGCTTAAATGTATGATTGGCAAGGGAGACAGAAGTGACGCCGTGATTGACGCTATTATCAAAAACCACGCCTTGTATCTTTGTGCAGTTGGCGGTGCGGGCGCTCTAATAGCCGACAGCATTGCCTCTTGCGAGGTAGTTGCTTTCGACGAGCTTGGATGTGAATCGGTAAAAAAGCTTACTGTTAATAATATGCCTACGTTTTGCGCAATAGACGCATTGGGCAACGATATTTTTAGACGGGGATAAAATGAATAAAACTGTTATTATAACGGGCGGCACGAGAGGCATTGGGAGAGCTTGCGTTGAAAAATTTGCAAATAACGGCTGGCGCGTTGCACTTATATATAAATCAAGCGACGAGCTTGCAAAGGCTCTTGCCAATGAATTTGAAAACGTTACTGCTTATAAGTGCGACGTCTCATCGTCCTCGGACGTTAAAAACACTTTTTCAAAAATTATCAGCGACTTTGGTCGTGTGGACGTTCTTGTCAACAACGCAGGCGTTGCACACACGTCACTTTTGCAGGATATGAGCGACAAAGAATGGCAGGGAATAGTTGATACTAATCTTTCTTCTGTCTTTTATACCTCAAGAGCAACGATTCCCTCGATGGTCAGCGCAAAGTCGGGTGTCATCATCAACGTTTCATCAATGTGGGGCATTGTAGGTGCTTCTTGTGAGGTGGCATATTCTGCCGTTAAGGCAGGCGTAATAGGCTTTACAAAGGCTTTGGCAAAGGAGCTTGGTCCGTCGGGTATTCGCGTAAACGCTGTTGCGCCCGGTGTAATTGCCACCGATATGCTTTCCTGCTACTCAAAGGAGGATTTGGATACTCTTAAGTGCGATACCCCTCTCGAAAGGCTCGGCAGACCCGAGGACGTTGCAGAAACTGTCTATTTTTTGTCAGGTGACTCGTCTGATTTTATAACGGGTCAGGTATTTCAAGTAAACGGTGGATTTGTAATATAATGGATAAAAGCTTAAACAGAAGATTTAATGAAATCAAAAGAAAATTATTTCACGCATACTATAAAAAATTAAACGATAAGCAGAGGGAGGCAGTTTTTTCTGTCAACGGACCTCTGCTTGTTCTTGCAGGCGCAGGAAGCGGAAAGACAACCGTCCTCGTTAACAGAATTGCCCACATTATCGATTTCGGTAACGCCTATTACTCGGAGGATGGCTTTAACGGGGTGAACGAGGGCTTGATTTCTACCCTTGAAAATATTTATTCAAGTATTGATTCAATTCCCTTGGAGGAATTGAAGGAGCTTTTGAAGAATTTCAGCGTTGAGCCCTGTGCGCCTTGGCAAATTCTATCCTTTACCTTCACCAACAAGGCGGCAAACGAAATGAAGGAAAGGTTGTCAAACATTCTTGGTGACAAGGCAAACGATATTTGGGCAGGAACCTTCCACTCTATTTGCGTGCGTATCCTGCGCCAGCATATCGATAGGCTCGGGTACGACAGAAATTTCAATATTTACGATACCGACGACTCCAAAAAGCTCTTGCAGGGGATTATCAAAGAGCTTGACCATGACGATGAAATGTTTTCTCCCAAGGCTGTTTTGTCGGCAATTTCAAGGATGAAAAATAAACTCATTTATCCCGACAGCGACGAGATTTCGCTTGACGATTATCGCGATAAAACTATCTTTGAGATATATAAAATTTATCAAAAGTCCCTAAAGGATTTTAATGCCGTAGACTTCGACGACATTATTTGCGTTACAATCAGGCTCTTTGAAACCTGTCCCGACGTGCTTAATAAGTATTCAGCACAGTTCAGGTACGTTCTCGTTGACGAGTATCAGGATACCAACGGCGCACAGTTAAAGCTGATGCGGCTCTTTTGCTCCCGTTATGAAAACGTTATGGTTGTTGGCGACGACGACCAGAGCATTTATAAATTCCGGGGTGCAATAGTAAAGAATATTCTAGATTTTGATACTCAGTTCTCTAACGCTAAGGTTGTCTTTCTTGAGCAGAACTATCGCTCCACGGGCAATATTATCAAGGCGGCAAACGCCGTAATCCAAAATAATGCATCAAGGCGAGGTAAGGTGCTTTGGACAAGCGGTGACGACGGTGAAAAAATCGACTACTGTCAGCTTGACAATCAAGACCACGAGGCGAGATATATCGTTGACAGAATTAACGAATACGTGAAGAGCGGAAAGTATTCCTATAAGGATTTTGCTGTCCTTTACCGAGTTAATGCGCAGTCCAACAACCTTGAAATCGCTATGTCAAAGTCAGCTATGCCCCACAGACTTCTCGGCGGTCTCAGGTTCTACGATCGAAAGGAAATCAAGGATATCGTTGCCTATCTTTCCGTTATTGTAAACCCTGGGGACACCGTAAAGCTTGAGAGAATAATCAATCTTCCCAAAAGGGGAATAGGGGAGTCTACTATCTCTGCTCTCAAGGTCCTTGCAAACGATAAGGGCACGTCGGTATACGATATCATTGCCCACGCCGACGAGTACGTTGCCCTAAAAAAATCGGCAGCAAAGCTCTCTGCCTTTTACAATCTTATTGAAAGTTTTCGCGAAGTTCTTACTAAAGAGCCGCCAAGCGAAATTATCAAGCTCGTATCCTACAAGTCGGGATATATAGATATGCTCCGAGAATCCAAGGAGGATGGCAAGGAGAGACTTGATAACCTCAACGAGCTTTTGTCAAACGCCATTAAATATATGGACGATAACCCCGAAGGTACTCTCAGCGGCTTTCTGGAGGAGGTTGCTCTTGTTGCTGACGTCGACGGATACGATAAGGAGTCCGACGCCGTTGTGCTTATGACCATACATAGCTCCAAGGGACTTGAATTTCCCGTCGTATTTCTTCCGGGACTTGAGGAAAATATTATTCCGTCGGGTATGTCTACCGACTCCGAGGAGGAGCTTGAGGAGGAGAGACGCCTGATGTACGTTGCGCTGACCCGTGCCCGTGAAAAGATTATTGCCACCAACGTGTCGGAGCGCCTTATGTACGGCAAAACCGCTATTAACAGAGCGTCCCGCTTTTTAAAGGAAATTCCTCTTTCGCTTATTCACAATATCAACGATGAAAAGCGCCGTGAGGCAATAATGAGCTTTGGTGCGAGGGCTACAGAAAGCAAGCCTATGGCTAAAACAACACAAAAAATCAACGCTACTCCTCACGATGCGTTTAAGGTTGGGGATATGGTCGTTCATTCTATTTTCGGTGTTGGTATGGTCACTCTCAAAAAGCCAATGGGTGCCGACACGCTCTACGAGGTTGCTTTTGACAGCGTCGGAACGAAGAAGCTTATGGGTACCTACGCCCGACTTCGTCGCGCAAATGAATAAAGAAATAAAATATCGGTAAAATATTTAATAGTAAAAATTAAAATATCTATTGACAAATCCGAGTGTCTGTGTTATTATATATAGGCACTCGGGAAACCGATGTATGTGCCGGAATGGCGGAATTGGCAGACGCCCGGGACTTAAAATCCCGTGGGACACAAATCCCGTACCGGTTCAAGCCCGGTTTCCGGCACCATTTTTTTAAAATTCTATATCGCGGGGTGGAGCAGTTTGGTAGCTCGTCGGGCTCATAACCCGAAGGTCGTGTGGTTCAAATCCCGCCCCCGCAACCAAAAAAATCCCTGTAAACAAGTAGTTTTCGGGGATTTTTGTTTTTTGCTTTTTACTCTCAAAAATTGTCCTTGTCCATTATTTGTCCATTATTATCAAAAAAAGAGCTCATAATGTTTAGTATTCATAAGTGCAGAATATTCACTCTTGCCCCTGCATCAGAGCTACGGCAGAACACCGAACCCAAATAAAAGAAAAAGCGGAGAACCGACAAGGCTCTCCGTTTGCTTTTCCCTCTCATTCGCTTATGTAGTAGTATCTCTTTATTTTAACATCTTCACTGAATCTGTTTTTTACTGTAACCATTTCTCCGAGGATTTTATAACCCTGCTTTTTCAGCTCCGCTACTCTTGCGGATAGACGAAAGATACCAAGCTCTTTGAGGGCTTCAAGTTGTGTTATGCTTTTGTTCTGTTCAAGATAGGCTATAAGCCGTTTATGTTGTGATGTTTTCATTTTTCAATCTCCTTGCATTTTAATCAAACGCACGAGAGGGCGTCAAATTTGCTCTCTGTTACGTTTTTGTGTTAGGGGGTATAAACTTATCACCGAAAGTGCAATCTTTTAAATTTGCCCCGAAATTTTACTCCTGCGTGCTTTTTAGTCACATAATTTCGCAAACTTTGTTTTTATGTGCAAAGTTTCGCAAGCTCCTTTTTCGATAATGCTTTTTTATCGTCCGAAAGCATTAAATTTATTTTTTCGTACTCTTGCCGTTTTGTGATAGTTGGTATCGTTTTAAGGAAACTCTTTTTTTCAAACATCATTTCCTCATCGTTGTACTTTGCAAGTCTCATAAGCTCGCCCTTGCCTCCGAGATAATCTTTCAGCTCCTTTGGAAGCTCATCCCACAGTGCTTGAAACTTCGCCTTTGCGTTCTCGCCTTGTGTCTTTCCGTTGTCCTCGATTAAGGTGTGACCGAAATTGTATATGTACTCTTGCGATTTCCTTACCGCCTTTGTCAACGCGACCCACATTTCTTCATCTGTCGGCGCATTTGCAGTTGATATTTCTCTGACCTGCTCCAACACATCTGCAGGTGTGGGAGGAGTCTTGCAAATTTGCAGGCACTTTATTATTGCTACCCTTACAACATTATCGGGAATATCCTTCAGCAGAAGCATCCAAGTCTTTGCAAGTACATCAACATCCGTTTCCTTTGCGTAGTATGGATATATCGCTTTTATCGAAGCAATTATCTCACCTATTTTCTTCGCACTTGCCATTGTTGTTACACTCCTTAATTTCAGTTACCCTTGCACCCGGGACTTGCTCTGCAATCTGTTCCTTTAAGCCGATAATTTCTTCTGCAGGGATTTCAGCTTCTATGGTTAATAAATATCTCATTTTTCGTTTTCCTCCACGAATTTTGATAGCCCACTCATAAATCGGTCATACTCGGTCTCTTTCTGTTGCACTGGTGTATTGGGTATCTTGTTGTTGTAGTTACCCTCAAGCACCTTGACGAAATTACTCTCATTCATCAGCCAATCAAAGCTTGCGTTCCATTTTCCGTTGGCGCCTTTGAGGAAGTCGCTTGACTCAGCTAAAATAAACGCTTCTTCTATGTTCTCCAAAGAGTATTTATTCAATAATGCTATTATTGCTTTTTTGCGTTCTTCTGTAATAGCTGTTAGTTTTGGAAACGAGACACATATCTTGTGAAACAAATTTATAACAGTGGTATATGTATTTTCGGTTAGCGAAGCGGTACAATCCTCGACTGTCCTATCCTCGCCTAACTCTATACTATCTCTATCCTTATCTATCCTTACCTGTGTATCCATTTTGGATACAACTTGTATACATTTTGTATACAAGCCGTTTTTTTCTTCAATTAAAGCCTTTTTTTCGTCTATATATACTGTGGGTCTGTATCGGTCTTTTTGTATGTAATTATGAATTTTCCAGTGTTTGATAACAACCACACCCGACTCAAAGGGAATAACAAAATTTTCCGTGCAGAGCATTTTATAGTCGTCCTCTGATGCGTTTATCATTTTCATAATCTTTTTTGGATTATTTACAAAACCGTCATCATCTGCTCTCATTGACAAATGAAAATATAACGCTTGCGTTGACAACGGCATATCTATAAATGAGTCGCTGTCAATAATCGTTTTTGAAAACATTCTTCTTTCTGCCATTTTCTTAACCCTTACACTAATAACAACGTTGCCACAACGAATATGTAGAAGAGTGCCACAACGCCGAGAGCGTTCACAGTATCGAGGGCGAATTGCCATATCGGGCGTAGCTGTCGTGTCTGACGTTCTGATAAAGAGCCACTGCAACGCTTCAGGCCACTTTCCCCCCTCTCGTGATTTTGTTTTGCTTGTATCCGACGGAGCACTTCTTTCTTTTCGCTCTCCGTGAGCTTCGACCATAAGGTAAGTATCTGTGTATCTTTGTTTGACATTTTCTGTCCCCTCTCTTGATAATTTTGATTTGTTGTGTTATAATGAGGGCAGAGAAGTGGTATTATTCTGCCCTCTCTTTGTGAATAGTGAGCTGGTGCTGTGGAAAGTTGACCGCTCACTATTTTTTTGTTTCCGCCAAAGACTTTAATTCGTCACTCTTTTTGTAAAGCTTTTCGATTTGTTCCTCTGTTAAGTTAAGTATGTAGTCTACAAGTTTTTCGTTTGCATTCATTTTGCATTCTCCTTTTCTAAGAAGTCAGTAATAATTCTCATTGCTGTTAATAGTGCAGTCCCGGGGTCATTGTGCTCTCTAATCATTTCAATTAGTTCTCTTTCGTAGTCTGTCATTATGTACTCCTTTCGTTTTGGTTTGTGAGAGGGGCAAAGGCTGTCCCTCTCTTTGTCTGTTCATTCTGAATTGCTATTGAGATACCTATCAAAGACTTCAACGGATATAAGTACCTTTCGCCCTATGCTGATATGTGGCAATTCTCCGTATTTTATAAGCCTTCTGACCGCTGATTCTGTTATGTGCGTTTCGGGGTCAAATTCTTTTACCCTTGCCACTAACTCTTTAATAGTTCGCATTTGTGGTACTTGCGTATTCATTGCCCATTCTCCTTTCTTTAAAATTCGCAAGGCGATTATTCTGCGAATAGGTATTCAATAGAGAGGTCGGGGAAGAAGTGTTGTTTAATTTTGAACGCTTCGCCAAGCTTGAGCCTGTTTGGTTTAGTCAGCTTTTCCGATGCTGTTGCAATGTTTATCCCCATTGCTTCGGCTACATCTGCTCTTGTAATGCTTTTTCTTCTGAGTTCTGCTTCTAAATTTTTGTACATAGTTTTCTCCTTTTGTTTTTACCACGTGGGCAATTTATAATTGAATTATATACCCAAACGGTAAAATTGTCAACGGTTTTTACAAATATATTTTACCATTTGGGCAAAAATACTTGCAAAAATACAAAATGTGTATTATAATAATAAAAAATAGTTGGGGGTAAAACAAATGACAAGCGAAGAATTACTCAAGGAGTACATCATTAAAAAATACAAAAATCTAAACAAATTTTCCGTGCAAAGTGGAATACCCTATAATACCGTTGCTAATATTTTTAAGCGTGGAATAATGGGAAGTAGTGTAAGCGTTGTTTTGAATATTTGCAGTTTTTTGAATATTGACACAGAAAGCCTTATCAACGGAGAGATTAAAGAACGAGCAATAGACGATATAACAACCGAGGAAAAAGAGGTAGTAAAAGCCTATCGTTCTAAACCTCAAATGCAAGATGCTGTTAATACTCTGTTGGGTGTTACTTCTGAGGAATAACAAGCAAGGGCATAGCAACGATATAGCAAATATATAGCCCTCTCGTCTCTGCATCAGAGTGGGGGCAAAGGAGAACGTACAATGAACTACGAAAACAAATACAGTCTCACTCCCGAGCAGAGCTTATTCCTTGCCAAAAAGAAGTGGGACGAGAATATATACTGCGGAATGCGTATGGAGAACAGAGCCGTAACATTCCCACAGACACAAACCATTCTGAATGGTGTAAATGTTCCAAATGTACAGCTTGACGATATACAAGCTATTTTGAATATGCGTGACGCGTGGCGGTATCTTCTTTCAAGCATAGATGTCCCTCTCACCGTTGAATATGTCTGCAAGCTGAACGAATATATCGCACGAAATGAAGCTCTTGCGTGGGGAACTCTCCGAACAGGTAATGTCGGTATATCGGGAACGGACTATAAACCACCGATTCCAAAGTATGAGAGTGTATGTGATGAACTGTCGGGCATACTGGCAGAGAACACTACGGCAACTGAAAAAGCCTTGAATGCGTTTGTATGGGGTGCAAGAAGTCAATTGTTTTGGGACGGAAACAAGCGAACAAGTATGACGGTAGCAAACAAAATACTTCTTCAGAGTGGTGCAGGAATGCTCACAATAAACGATAAACACATAGAGCAATTCAATACATTGTTGCTTGACTTCTACAACTCAGGCTATGCCGAGGACTTAAAAGCCTTTTTGTACGAAAATGCAATACAAGGCATTGAAATATAAAACAAAATACCCTCTCGTTTCTACATCAGAGCGAGAGGGAAAAATATACCTAAAATTGAATTTGTGTGTCAAAATGCATAAAAAAGGAGCGGGTAATTATGGCAAATATTCGCAAAAGGGGAGAGTCATATCAAATCAGAGTGTCAGCAGGGTATGACATAACAGGGAAACAAATAATAAAAGCAATGACTTGGAAACCATCTGGAAATATGACACCGAAACAAATTGATAAAGAACTCCAAAGACAAGTAATGCTATTTGAAGAAAATGTCAAGTCGGGATTAGTTGGGGATAATAGGCAAAATTTTGCCACATACAGCCGATATGTTATTGACCTTAAAGAGAGAACAGGCACAAAACCGTCAACTATTGAAAGATATAAAAGTTTTCTCACACTAACAGATATAGGGATAGGGCATATAAAACTTTGTGATATTCAGCCTAAGCACCTTAACGAATTTTATAATTATCTCGGCAAAGACGGAATGAATAGAAAAAACGGCGGTAAACTCTCCAATAAAACAATACTTGAATATCACCGCTTTATTTCATCGGTACTTACACAAGCTGAAAAAGAAATGTTAATACCATTTAATGTTGCGAGTAAGTCAACACCGCCAAAGGTTGAAAAGCACGAGGTAAACTATTTTCAGATTGACGAAATACAAAATATTATCAAGTGTCTTGAGTCTGAGCCGTTGAAATATAAACTATTAACTATGTTACTTATAACAACAGGGTGTCGCAGAGGGGAAATACTCGGTCTGAAATGGGGGAAGATTGATATTCAGAGCGGAGTATTGCATATAGAAAACAATGTGCTTTATTCTTCCGGAATGGGTATTTACGAAACATCAACAAAGACAGGTAAAAAACGCAAGGTTATTGTTCCGCAGGAAGTAATACAACTGCTTATTGAATACAAGAATAGTTTCTATGAGCTTAAAGCAAATAACGGTGACCGTTGGCAAGGCTCAAATGCAATAGGGATAAGAGGTTCAACAAAATGGATAGAGAATGATTTTGTTTTTGTTCAAGATAATGGAAAACCGATGCACCCCGATAGTGTCACCGATTGGCTAAACAAGTTTTCTAAGCGCCACAATTTGCCACACATTAACCCTCACGCATTTAGACATACTGTTGCAAGTGTATTGATAACGCAGGGAATAGACGTTGTTACAGTTTCTAAACAGCTTGGGCACGATAAGGTTTCAACAACAACGGATATTTATTCTCACATAATCGAAAAAGCAAGTGAAAAAGCAGCCGAAACATTATCAAGTGTTTTCTTTGAAAAGAGGGCATAAAGCAAACGGCTTCTGTCCAGTGTTTGTCCAGTGTTTGTCCATTATTTGTCCATTATTTTTATTGAATTTGGTTAAACGAGATTAAAAAATATTAAATTCAAAAATAAAAATATGCCTATATATAGCACTTTATTGAATAATATTAAAATTTATGAAACGAGAAATTCAGAACTCATAACCCGAAGGTCGTGTGGTTCAAATCCCGCCCCCGCAACCAAACAAAGAAAAAGCAAGTCGCAAGACTTGCTTTTTTCTTTGTTTCATTGTAGACAGAATTCTCTCTCCGTATTTATTGGGTTATGAGACCGACGAGCGTTGCTCGTTGGGGCAGAAGCGTTGCCGCCCGAAAGGGAAAAAGGCGGCGTTTCTGCTCCGTAGCGGTCGAAAAAGTCAAAGAAATAGGGCGGTAGCCCGCTGAACCGACCCCCAAAAGTTAGACCAAAAATCTAACGATTGGGAGGTCGGTTTTTTCATGGCAAAATATAGTTATGAATTTAAATTAAAAGCAGTTCAGGCATATCTGAACGGAGAAGGGAGTTATGACTATCTTGCTAAA
>JAZSLY010000193.1:0-8763 GCA_045535585.1 Eubacteriales bacterium | reverse complement strand
GGCCTCCGACTTATATCCTATTTCTCTTGCCATGATAAACAGTGCTATAATCTTATGGCTCGGTTTTGAAGAATACAACGTGCGTTCCTCTCCGTTTATAGTAATATTCTGCTTCCACACTATCATTAAAAAGAACAAATCATCTAACACCGCTTCAATTCTATCATTCGGTATATCACAGTCCTTCGCAAGAACAGAGCTTTCAAAAACGTAGTTCTCTTTTTTATGATACAAATAGATCAAAGCGTTCATTGTATCGGTATGAGACAGCGCGACAAAGATTTTTTGCAGATTGTCCTTGTCCTTCAGAAAATGACCGTATCCCTCTGCCGGTTGTGGAAACACGGAGAAGAAAGGCTCTTTTCCATTAGAAACGATTGTAAATCCATTATCATCAAGAATGTAGGATGCGTTTTTCTGATTCTTGATTTCATTAGAATCGTACTTCTTTTCAATCTCCATACGGCAGTTAAACAAACCGCGCTCAATCTGCCAACCGATATCACGTGCAACATTGAATCGCTCTTTTGCATCGGTGTTATGAATCAACTTCACGATTTTCCCCGAAATATCTGCCATCGTAACCGATTTATTTTCGAAAAGCTCGTCAAGAGAAACTTCAAGCTCGTTAGCAAGAGGAACAAGAAGTGCTCCGTCGGGGTATGTTTCGCTTGTTTCCCATTTAGAAACAGCTTGCGCGGATACGCCAAGCTTTGTAGCAAGTTGCTCTTGTGTCAAATTCTTTTCAAGACGCAGTCTTTTGATATTACCCGATAAGCTCATATTATTTACCTCCTATCATTTTGCATCTTCCGTTTAAGTTATAGTCATAGGATTGTCTACCGCACATTCTCTCGAAAGCAATAGCAATTAAGGACAAGAGTATACCATCACCGTAGCACTCATAAACTCTGACCTCTCCTTCAACAAGATGTGCCGTTACCCAACTGCAATCTCCCACAGAACAGAATTCGTCGAGAATCTCAGAAACCCGTTCTTCTTTTAGACCTGTATTCTTTGCGATATAATCAGCAGTAAAACTTTCGGAACAGTTTGTGGAATGGACAAAATACAGAACGGAAAGTACATCTTCTGCAGACAAGAACTTGAAAATCTTAACGATTTCTTTTTGTTTGTTTACATCGCTCATCCATACAAAATTTGCCTTATTTCTAAGCATCATCACAGCTAAGTTTACGTTTTCGGAACTTGCAGTAAACTCAAAGAACTCATGGAGCGAAATTGCGGAACGATATCCATGTGAAGTACCTGTCGGATAAACGTTTTCTTTATCATAAGCGTCGTCATAATATTTGGATATGGTTCCATACATTGAAGGAACAAGAGCTCTTATTGTTTCAAATGCTTTCAGTACAGACTCGCGCCGGTCAAGACCTTCAAACAAAGAGCGGATTTCTTCCGTCGTGCTTTGCTTTTTGCCCTCGGAAAGTCCGAGAAGCGTGTCAGTAGTGACACCATAATATTTTGCGAGTTCTATAACCATAGGAAGATCGGGTGTCGAGGCACCATTCTCCCATTTGGAAACTGTTTTATTTGAAATAGATAGGCTTTGTGCCACCTCTTCTTGTGTTACTCCCTTTGAAGTGCGGAGCTCCACCAATTTTTCTGCAATCTTACATCTGTACATATTTTTCACCTCTCGAAAAAATTCAAGTTCCGGAGCTTGTGACTATATTGTACACGAAACCAACGATAGAGTCAACAGAGTGATATTTTATTATTTCTCCGAAGCGGAGATTTACAAGAAGTCAAGCAAACTGATTTTTGAGTTTTGAGGTGACTATATATACTCGACATTTGTTTCTACAAATGCAGTGCTTGTAAAAAAGAAGACAGAGAGTGTAAAAACAGTCTCTGTCCTTTTCCTGTCGGTAGGAATGAGTTCTTGAAACTATCCTTAAGAACACGACGTATGCCGACTTCGTTTTTCTTTTGAAATATATTGCGTATAACTTCTTAATTTTTCAAATAAATATTGTATTTTTTTTGTTTATATAGTATAATAAAATAGGTTTATAATACAAACTAATAATCTTTTGCGAGGTTTTTATGGAAGAGAATTTTTGCACGTTAGGCGAGCTTATAAAGGAGTTTTCGCTTGAGCCCCTTTATTCTCCCGAGAATTACGAGGATATACACATCGTTGTCAACGAGGTCAACCGTCCCGGTCTTCAGCTTTCAGGCTTCTTGGAGGAGTTTGACGAGAGAAGAATTCAGGTGCTTGGTAAAATAGAATTCTGCTATCTCGAAAGCTTTTCGAAAGAGGTAGGACTCAAAAAGCTGGAGGCGTTTTTCGCTCTTTGTCCCGTTGCGGTAGTTTTCTCTCATTGCGATACGATATTTGAAGGTGCCGTGGAAATTGCACAGCGCTACGGCGTTCCGCTTTTTCATACTCCCCAGAACACATCTGCCTTTATGGCGTCCCTTATTTCATCTCTCAACGTAAAGCTTGCGCCGATGATATCCAGACATGGCGTTTTCGTTGAGGTATACGGCGAGGGTATTTTCATTACGGGCGACAGCGGAATAGGTAAGAGTGAGGCGGCAATAGAGCTTGTAAAGCGCGGACACAGACTTGTGGCAGACGATTCGGTTGAGATAAGACGAGTATCCGACAAGACTCTGCTTGGCTCTGCGCCCGAAATTATACGCCATTACATAGAGCTTCGAGGCATCGGCATCGTGGACGTAAGGCGCATTTTCGGTATGGGTGCCGTAAAGAATACAGAGAAGATTGACCTTGTTATCAATCTTGAACAATGGGACAAGGACAAGTTTTACGACCGCTTCGGTCTTGAAACCGAGTACGCCGAAATAATGGGTCTTAAAATACCCAGCATAACTATCCCCGTAAAGCCGGGCAGAAACCTTGCGGTAATTATAGAGATAGCCGCTATGAATCACAGACAGAAGAAAATGGGCTATAACACCGCCGAGGAATTTAACAAGAAGCTTATGGGAGAAGGCGGAAGCTTTGACCAAAGATAAATTCGGAGGGCTTTTATGAATAATCGCGCAGGCGAATTTGTAAAGGAATTAAAAAACAAGCGTCCTGAACTGAAGGTCCTTGAAAAAGTTTTGATGAGCGAATATACCACCTTCAAAATAGGCGGTCTTGCCGACGTTGCAATATATCCCGAAACGGAAGAGGAGCTTCTCTGTGCGGTAGATACGGCAAGGGATATGGACTTTCCCTATTTCGTGGTGGGAGGCGGAGCAAACCTTCTCGTGTCCGACGAGGGCTACAGAGGGGCAGTAATCTTCACCTCGGGCTTGACAGACCTTGAATTTGACGGCAACAGAATAATTGCAGGGGCAGGAGTGAGACTCGTGTCACTTTCAAGAGCCGCCGCCAACAGAGGACTTTCGGGTCTTGAATTTGCATCGGGAATACCCGGAACTCTCGGCGGCGCAGTATATATGAACGCAGGCGCATACGGCGGTGAGATGAAGGACGTTACGCTCTCCTCCACCTTTTACAGCGCCACTCTGGGACGGGGCACTCTGACGGGTGAGGAGCAGGGCTTCGTGTACCGTGGAAGCGCCTATACGGGCAGTGATAAAATCATACTCGGCGCAGTGCTCTCTCTCACGCCGGGCGACAGAGAGGAGATATTGTCCCTTTGCCGTGAAAACCTTGATAAAAGGCGCGAAAAGCAGCCTCTTGAATACCCCAGCGCAGGCTCTACCTTCAAGAGATACCCAGGCAGATATACGGGTCAGATGATTGACGAGGCAGGCTTGCGAGGATTTTCTATCGGAGGCGCCGAGGTAAGCGTTAAGCACGCAGGCTTTATTATAAATCGGGGCGGTGCAACCGCCTCGGACGTTGTGTCGCTGATAAGAAAGGTCAAGGAGGTAATCCTTGAAAAAGAAGGAATAGAAATCGAGTGTGAGGTAAAATACCTTGCGCCTACGGGAGAGGTGAAGCTTTGAGAGAGTCTCTTTCATACACGGCAAACGTAAAGGACTACCTTTGCGCCAAAACCGCCCTTGAGGTAGGACTCGGAGGCGTGCTTGAGGAGGAAATTAATATTCCCTCCAAGTGCTGCGCTCTCGCCTTCTTTTACGGTGTCACCTTCTTTTCAAGAAAGCTTGACCGTGACACTATGACCCTTTCTATTGAAAATGAGGGGCTTCTTGAAATCTGCACCTATATAATGATACATTACTTTCTTGCAACCCCCGACGTGAGACGGGTACAGAAGAACGGCAGGGAGCGCTTTCAGGTGACCTTTGCCCGCGAGCTTGTGGGACGGGATTTGTTTGAAAGGCTGAACGACGAGAAAAAGGATCTTTCCTTTGCCCTGACCTGCGAAAAATGCCTTGCGTTTTTCATAAGGGGCGTCTTTCTCTCCCTCGGCAATATATCCGACCCTCAAAACGAGTACAGAGTGGAATTCATTTTCAGGGAAAGGGAGTCGGCGCTGTCCTTTGCATCCATTATGCCGGAGTCCGTTTGCCCCAGAATATCGCAAAGGCGTACAAACTACGTTTTGTATATCAAGGGTAACGAGAGGGTAGAGGAGCTATGCGCTCTTATGGGTGCCGAGATAGTCACCCTTGACATAATAGAAAAATCCATAGAAAAAGAAACTATGAACGCCCTTAACCGAAGCTGTAATTGCGAGACCGCCAACATAAAAAAGACGGTAAACGCATCGGTGAACATCAGGAATGCAATAAGGGTGTTGAAGGAGTCGGGAAGGTTTGACGCTCTGCCCGATGAATTGAAGGAAACGGCGCGCTTGAGAGAGGAATATCCCGAGGCGTCGTTGACCCAGCTTGCGTCAATGCTTGAGGGCGGTATCTCCCGCTCGGGCATCAATCACAGACTAAAGAAAATTATCGAGTTGTCAAAGGAATAATTCTTGGAAAGGAAAGATAAATGGCGGAATTTGTTCATCTCCATCTCCATACGGAATATAGCTTGCTTGACGGCGCCTGCAGGATAGACCGTCTATTCGACAGGGTCAAGGAGCACTCACAAAGCGCCGTGGCGATTACCGACCACGGTGTAATGTATGGCGCGGTGGAGTTTTACAAGGCGGCAAAGAAGGCGGGCGTCAAGGCTATTATCGGCTGTGAAATGTATATGGCGTCCCGCGGACTTGAGGATAAGCTCTATTCTCTCGACCGTGAGAATTATCACCTCGTTCTGCTTGTAAAAAACGAAGAGGGCTACAAAAACCTTATTAAGCTCAATTCCGTCGCTCATATAGACGGCTTCTACTCCAAGCCGAGAATAGATATGAAAACTCTTGCCAAATACGGCAAGGGGCTTATTGCTTTGTCGGGCTGTATAGGAGGCAGGATACCGCAGTATATTCTGTCGGGTGATATGGACTCCGCAAGGCGTGTTGCAAGAGAGCTGAAGGAAATCTTCGGTGAGGACTTTTACCTTGAATTGCAGAATCACGGGCTTCGCGAGGAGGCGCTTGTCAACGCATCTTTGGCAAGGCTTGCAAGGGAGGAGGATATTCCTCTCGTTGCCACCAACGACGTCCACTATATTGACAAGGAGGACGCCGAAAGCCACGCGGTGCTTATGTGCATACAAACGGGCACGACGGTGAATGAAGGACGCCTTGAGGGCTTCAAGAACGACGAATTCTACTTGAAGTCCACCGAGGAAATGGAGGCTCTTTTTTCAGAGGAATCCATCGCCAATACCAAGGTTATTGCCGATAAATGTAATTTTGACTTTAATTTCGACGCACATTTTCTGCCCTCCTTTAAAAACGACGAGGGAATAGATAACGAGGATTATTTAAGACGCCTTGTAAAAGAGGGTCTTGACAGAGTATTCAAGGAGTATCACATATCCCCTGACGAGAGGGATGAATATATAAAGAGAGCTGATTATGAGCTGTCCGTAATTGCCGAAATGGGCTTTTGCGAGTATTTCCTTATAGTACGGGATTTCGTTGCCTTTGCAAAAAGGCGTGGAATACCCGTAGGACCCGGCAGAGGCTCGGGTGCGGGAAGCCTTTGCGCTCTCTGTCTTGGTATTACCGGCATTGACCCAATAAAGCACAATCTTCTTTTCGAGCGCTTTTTAAATCCCGAGCGTGTCAGTATGCCCGACTTTGATATAGACTTCTGTCAGGACAGACGGCATGAGGTAATAGAGTACGTTGAAGAGAAATACGGCGTTGACCACGTGTCAAAAATCATCACCTTCAATACCATGGCGGCAAGGGCTGTGGTGAGGGACGTTGGCAGAGCACTTGGTATGCCATATGCAGACGTGGATTCTGTTGCAAGGCTTATCCCGAGAAGGCTTGATATGACTATCGACAAGGCTCTGGCGGAAACTCCTGAGCTTATGGACTTATATAAAGGCTACCCCGACGTGAAAAAGCTTATTTCTATTGCCAGAACTCTTGAGGGTATGCCAAGGCACGCCTCTATTCACGCGGCGGCTGTGGTTATCACCGATATGCCCGTTTCCGAATACGTGCCTCTCTGCACCAGCTCGGATTTTGTAATAACACAGTATTCAATGAACGATATTGCCGACCTCGGACTTTTGAAGATTGACTTTCTGGGATTGAGGTATCTCACGGTTATTGATACCGCCGTCAGAATGATAAAGGATAGCGACGGGGGAGAGGATTTTTCACTTGACCGTATAAACCTTTGTGACAAAAAGGTATTCGATTATATCTCTTCGGGAAATACTACCGGTATGTTCCAGATAGAATCGGCAGGTATGAAAAGAGTGATAGCACGGCTGAAGCCTCAAAGCATTGAGGATATAACTGCCGCAATCGCGCTTTTCCGTCCGGGTCCTATGAAGATGATAGATGATTATATAGCGAACAGCCACAACAGACATAATATAGAGTACGATGTTCCCGAGCTTCGCGATATCCTCGGCGTTACCTACGGATGTATAGTGTATCAGGAGCAGGTAATGCAGATTTTCAGGGCGCTTGGCGGTTACACCTTCGGGCACTCGGACGTTGTCAGGCGTGCGATGGCGAAGAAGAAGGCTGACGTTATGGAAAGCGAGAGAGGAAGCTTCGTGGAGGGCTGTGTTGCTCGTGGGATTGACAAGGCGAAGGCGTTGAAAATATTTGATGAGATGGCGGAGTTTTCAAAGTACGCCTTCAATAAATCCCACGCCTGTGCGTATAGCTATCTGACCTACCAGACAGCCTACCTGAAATATTATTACCCCGCGCAGTATATGGCGTCGCTGATAACCTCAACTCTTGACGACGAGGAAAAGGTGAATTTCTATATAGCGGAATGTAAGAGCCTCGGCATAAAGGTTATGCCTCCCGATATCAACGAAAGCGGAGTTGGCTTTGACGTTTCGGGCAAGGCGATAAGGTTCGGACTCCTTGCGGTGAAGAACGTGGGTCAGGCTTTCGTCACTTCTGTTTGCGAGGAGCGCAAAAAAGGTAAATTCAAGAGCTACGAGGATTTCCTCATGCGTATGTCGCAAAGCGGTCTTAACAGAAAAATGGTGGAGAGCCTCATATGGTCAGGTGCCTTTGACGCGTTCCCCAAGACCCGTTCACAGAAGGCGTCGGTATTAGATAACGCCATCGCCACTCTCGGCGATATCAACCGCCGAAACGTGACGGGACAGATGGATTTTTTCTCTGAGGAGGATTCTACGGGCACCGTTCTGAAGCTTGACTATCCGCCACTCAGGGAAGACACTCTGGTGGAAAAGCTGAATATGGAAAAGAAAATAACGGGAGTTTACCTCTCGGGCCATCCGCTTGACGCCTATTCTAAAACCAGGGCAGGTACTGCATCTATCGGCGAAATAAAGGAAGCGTTTGAGACGGAAAGTATGGATTTCAGGGAAGGTCAGGTAGTGGACGTCCTTGGAATCGTGGGCGAAAAGAAGGTAAAGGAAACCAAAAAAGGCGACATTATGGCTTTCGTCACTCTTCTTGATATTTCAACCTCGGCTGAAATGGTGGTATTTCCAAAGACCTTTGAGGCAGTGTCCCAGATGCTTGAGGTGGATCGTGTGGTGGTGGTAAAGTGTGAAATATCACTTAAGGACGACGACGTCACGCTTCTTGTCAGGAGCGTTACCCCTGCAGTTTCGGACGACAAGTACGCGGACGCCCCCAAGAAGCCACAGTTTGAAAGAATGATTTCCGCAGAGTCCTTGGGCATTAAAGCCGAGAAAAAGGTAGAAGCCCCCTCGGAGAAGCCCAAAACTCTTTATATAAGAATACCTGACAGAAACGAAGCCTTGATAAAGCGAATAAAGGGACTGATTTCTATATTTGAAGGTAACACGCCAGTCGCAATCTATATTGAGAGTGAAAAGAAATACGTAAAGCTGGTAGGCGGCGGTGTGGAAATGAGCGAGGACGCAATAAACAATTTTCGCCGTCTCGCAGGCGAAAGCAACGTAGTTGTAAAGTAACGGAGGAAAAGGGATGAACAGAATAAAAAAAGACAGAAAGGCAACCACTGCAAAGGTAATTCGGGGTGTTGTCAACTCACTTCTTACTATCCTTCTCGTAGGTATGATAACGGGTACGATAGTGGGAATGGCTCTATTCATATACGTCAAGGACTATATCAATACCGACTATGACATTGAAAATCTGAAGCTTAACCTTGACCAGACCACGTCTATTTACTATATGGACTATGCCGATGAGGATCGTACGGTGGGAAACTGGGTGGAGTGGGAAAAGGAGCGTATTCACGGCAGTGAAAACAGGCTTTGGGTATCCTACAAAGTCGGAGGCCAAGCGG
>JAZSLY010000126.1:0-3387 GCA_045535585.1 Eubacteriales bacterium | reverse complement strand
CGGATTATTTATACCCTGCGATAGAGCTAATTCCTGATACGAGACTTCACTTGATAGGTACAATTCTACCACAGAAAGTTTAAATTGAAAAGAGTAATTCTTCTTTTGTCTTGAACGCAATAGACCTTCTTTACCAAATTCTTTGTATGCATGCACCCATTCAAAAATTTTGGAGTCTGTTGAAACACCGTATTTTCTTGTTAAATATTCATAACTACCTTCACCATTCAAATACGCTTTCACAACCTTTAATTTAAATTCAAAGCTGTATTTTGCCATGAAAAAACCGACCTCCCAATCGTTAGATTTTTGGTCTAACTTTTGGGGGTCGGTTCATTTTATAGCCCCTTTCTTTTTATTACATAGGAAATTGCATCGCAATTGCTTGTAACAAACAAAGTCTACCTATTAAAAAGTGTGAGCATCAGCGAACTATATAATCAGTTGCCGAAGGCGAGTTTTTTATTTACTAAGAATTCGCATTAAATGGGACCTCGCCGTTTTTCTTTATTTAGGTAAAAAACGCATTACGATAGGCGAGATATGCCAGCGGCTGCTAGCCGCTTTTTTAATTTAAAATTTTGCAAAACCACAAAATATAGTGTATTTTTTATAAAAATGGGTATCCACATACCATACTTCGACACATCTCTCTGGTAATAAGTGGTAATATTAGGAAAAACAAGGGAAATAAAATCAAAGAGGTATTAGTATGTGGAAATTGAGTACAAGTGAAAAGACGGAGAAAAAAGCTCAGGAATACGAAAAAACAAACGAAACCTATGAAAATTTAAAGGCGTTTTCCCAATCTGCAAAAAGCTACGTGGCAAAATCCCTCGTTCTCTACCGAGCCGTTATGAAACGGGTAATGAACAAAATGTCGGATATGCTCAGCGAGGAGCTGGGGCAGGAGTCACCCGACTATAAAAAGAGAACGAGACAGTTTATTCTGGCGCTGGTGTTCGTGGTGGTGGGCTTCATTATTTCGTCGACTCCCTTTATGAGCGGTGTCTACCCACTGGCGCTGTCCATCGTGTCCTCGGCGGGTAGCCGTGTAAAGTCCAAAAGGGAAATGGCGCCCCGAATAATAATGGGACTGTCCTTTTTCTCGGTGGTACTCTCCACTCTGCGAATGGGCGCCGACGGACTTATTTATTTTACTGTAATCTTCACGGTGTTTATGTTGAGAAGCGTGGTAACGGGCGGAAGCTTTGATGAAAGCGTGGTTTACAGAACTATTACCGCCCTTTTTGCTTCGGTCATACTGTCACTTTGCCTTTTGGCGTTACACGGGGTGACCCTCGACACCTTCTTCAAGGGAATATCGCTCTGCACCATCGCGCCGCTGTTTTCATATCTCTTTTCGGGCGTTTTTTGCTCTATGGGAGAGCCGTTTTTTGCCTCAGGAATAAGAAGCCGTGTTGAAATAGGCTTTGCGGCTATTGCCTTTTCCCTGGTCTTCGCTCTGTCGGAATACGGAATATTCGGCTTTTCTCTTTCTGCCGCCGCGGCATTTCTTATTACTATGACGGTTGCCAAAACCCTCGGCTCTCTCCACGGCGGAATTTTCGGACTTGCCTGCGGAGTGGCGGCAGGAGGGGGACTGTTTTGCGCAACCTTTGGAATAGTAGGCGTTATCTGCGCGGCACTTATCAATATATCCGAGCTTCTGGCGCTTTCGGTTGCGGTGCTTCTGTCGGGGGCGGTGTCGGTCTACATAGGAGGCTTTGAAGGCTTTGTAACAGTTTTGCCCGAGGTGCTTTTCTCATCTCTTATAAGCTATCCTATATTGAAGCTTCTCCCCTTGGCGCAGGAAAAAATCTCTCTCGTGTCAAGCCTTGCTGGCTCCTCTCCCGCTCACGAAAAGGAGAGTCTTGAAAAGGGGCTGGAGAAGCTGTCGGGTACCTTTGCCACTCTGTCCGAGGTGTTCTTTGCCATTACCGACTCTATGAAAACGCCAAGCACCGAGGACGTAATTCATACTATCGACAACTCCTGCAACAAGGTCTGCGCCACCTGCTCGATGTCGGGTATGTGCTGGAGCAAATATTACAGCGACACCAACAACGCCAAGATGAACGTGACACAAAAGATACTTGCCAACGGCAGAGTCTCCAAAAACGATTTCCCTGACTATTTTATTCAGCGTTGCTGTAAATTAGACGCAATATGTGAAAATATAAATAAAAGATACGCAAGCCTCTGCTTCAAGGCAAACGACGTTTCCCACGCAAACCTGATAGCAGGGGAGTACCACACGGTTTCAAAGCTTCTGACGAGCACGGCGCAAAGCTTCAAGGAGGCAGAAGCAAAGAATGAGGCTCTCTCCAAAAAGGCGTATCGTGCTATGCGCGCGCTGAATACCTCGTTTATCAAAATAGAGGCTTGGGGCAATAGAAACAGTGTGATCGACGTCTACGGCGTAACACCCGAAAGAATAGAAAAAAGCACGGCGGAAATAGTTGCCGTCTTTGAAAGCGAATGTTCAATGCTCTTTCAGGAGCCCGAATTTATACAGCTTGAAAAAACCGGTATATTGAGAATGAAAAGGCGCGCCCCCATTACTCTGGAATGTGCCAAGAAAAGCGTGGGCAAAAAAGGGGAAAAGGTCAACGGCGACACCATTTCCTTCTTTGAAAAGGAGGACGGCAATTTCTATTCCCTTATTTGCGACGGAATGGGAAGCGGACGAAGCGCCGCCCTCACCTCAAAGTTGGCGTCAATCTTCCTTGAAAAGCTTCTTACCTGCACCGACGACAAGAAGATCACCCTCGAAATGCTCAACTCTCTTTTGATGAGCAAAAACGACGAGTGCTTCACCACCCTCGACCTGATTGAAATTGACCTCTACGAAAAAAAGGCTGGCTTTATGAAGGCAGGAGCCTGTCCCTCCTTCGTGCTTCGTGACGAGAACGTCTACAAGGTCAATTCTGCCACACTCCCTGCGGGAATTGTCTCAAAAATAACTGCCGAGGAAACGAAAATCGGGCTGAAGGACGGCGACGTTATCGTAATGCTCTCCGACGGAATAATCGACGTTGCAGATTCTGCCGTGGAGGATAATCCGTGGCTTGTGGAGCTTCTCGACGAAAGACGGGACAAAAGCGCAGGCGAGCTCTGCGACGCCGTGCTTGCCTCCTCTCTGTCAAGATTCGGGGCAACCGACGATATGTCCGTGGCGGTAATCAAGGTGGCAAGGACTTAAATAAAACAAAGGGTTGTAAAGCATAATCTTTACAACCCTTTGTCATATAAATTGATTATTTCACGCTTTTGCTTTTCAGCATAGGCAACGGTGGCATAGGTGCCACCCTTTTTTTGTCCGTTATAGTAGGCTATGGTGACCGAGGAGGAGTCTATCATCCGTCTGTTGCGTTGCATCATACA
>JAZSLY010000024.1:0-4130 GCA_045535585.1 Eubacteriales bacterium | reverse complement strand
ATTACGACCTTATCGTGTGCGGCGGCGGTGACGGCACCTACAACGAGCTTATCACGGGTATTATGCGTGCAGGGCTCAACGTGCCCATCGGCTATATCCCCGCAGGCACCACCAACGACTTTGCTTCAACTCTCGAGCTTGAAACAAACCCTCAGCTTATGGCAAAGAGGATAACAAAGGGAAGAAAGAGAAGGCTTGACGTAGGTCGCTTTGACGACCAGTATTTCTCATATATTGCCTCCTTCGGCGCTTTCACCAGCACCTCTTATTCCACCCAGCAGCAGATGAAGAACGTTTTCGGTCATTCCGCCTACGTTCTCGAGGGTATGACCGACCTTGCTTCAATCAGACCCTATCACGCAAAAATCGAGGTTAACGGTCAGGTGTACGAGGATGATTACCTCTTCGGTGCTATCAGCAATTCCACGTCTATTGCAGGAATAATCAAGCTTAACACAAGGCTTGTAAATCTTTCTGACGGAAGGTTTGAGGTAATGCTCATCCGTATGCCAAAGCTGCTTCTTGACGTGCCGAAAATCATAATTGCCCTTGCCAACGGCGATTATAACAGCGAGTATATAACCTTCCTACACGGCTCAAGCGTCAAGGTCATAACCGAAGGCGAGCTTGAATGGTCGCTTGACGGAGAATGGGCAAAAAGCGAGGGCGAGGTACTGCTGGAGAATATTCACGAGGCAATAAATTTAGTATTGTAAAGGGACGTTTTGATAAATGAAAAGGTGCGACGTTGACGGCTTTTCCGTCGTATACTATGAAAAAGAAGATATTCTTCTCCCCGATAGAAGCAGGGTAACCAATAAGGGAGACTGTGGCAGAATTCTGGTGGTCGGCTCGGACAGCGGTATGGCGGGAGCATCAATTTTCTCTGCTATGGCGGCACAAAGGACGGGCGCGGGACTTGTGGAGCTTATGACCCATGCCGACAACCGTACCGTCGTTCAGACTCTTATGCCCGAGGCGATTTATATGCCCTTCGATAACCTGAACAAGCTGTCGTTTGACAGATACACCTGTACCACTATTGGTATGGGTTTGGGGCAGAGCGTTTTCGCCCACAGAGTGTTAGAGCACGTTATTTTGAAGTGCCACACACCCCTTGTAATAGATGCAGACGGCATCAACATTTTATCCCACACGCCTCACCTTCTGGAGAAGCTTCCACGGGGTACGGTCCTTACCCCTCATCTTATGGAGTTTTCACGGCTGACGGGGGAGAGAGTTGACGATATAAAGAAAAACAAGCTGTCTCTTGCCCGTGACTTTGCGGACAAATACGGCGTGACCCTTGTCTTGAAGGACGCGGAAACCGTCGTCACTTTTCCAGATCAGGATATGATACTCGTGTCAAGCGGAGACTCCACCTTGTCGAAGGGGGGCAGCGGAGATATTCTTTCGGGTATGATAGCATCTCTTATCGGTCAGGGAATGGAGAGGGAGAGGGCAGTGCCGACGGCGGTGTATCTCCACGGACTTGCAGGTAAGAGAACGGGAGAAAGACTGACCCCCTACGGTGCACTTGCCCGTGATATCATCGAAGAAATACCGAGTACCTTAAAAGATTTTATATAAAAATATATTAACGCAGGAAAGTGTGTCTTTCCTGCGTTTTTTTGAATACAATAAAAAGCTTTTTCATATTATTAAATAAAAACCCAAAAGGAAATAATATGAAAAAGATAAAAAGATTTATTTTCAACGCCTCTCTTATGGTATTTACAATGGTTATTCTCCGTGTGGTGTCCCTTGCCTTTTCCGTCTATCTTTCACGCACCGTGGGTGAGGAGGGAATAGGACTCTACTCTTTGACGGGGTCTGTATACCGCCTCGGTATTACTCTCTCGTCGGCAGGCATCGGCTTTGCCGCAACACGCATAATTGCCGAGGAGCTGGAGAGGGGCAACCCACGGGAAGCGGCACGCACCGCAGAGCTGTCGTTAACCATATCTCTGATTTTTTCGGGCGTTATCGCCACGGTTTTTTTTCTTTTTGCAGACCCTATCGGTAAATTCGTGCTTTCCGACCCCCGTGCCATACCGTCCATACGCCTATCCGCCATAAGCTTTCCCTTCATAGTAATGTCAGGCATTATAAACGCATATTTCACCGCCGTGGGAAGAATGTCGGGTAGTGCCCTGCCTATGTTTCTCGACCAAGGGGTGCGAATGGGCGTGACCTATATAATGCTTCGTGGCTTTGACGGACACAACCTTGCCTATGCCTCCCTTTCCATAGTTGTTGGCGGAATATTTGCGGAAATCTTTTCATTTATACTCAGCTTCATTTTCTACCGCCGTGACCTGAAAAGGCTGATGCACGGAAGATGGAAGAGAACAAGGCTTGGCAAGAGGATTTCACAGATTGCACTCCCCGTGGCAATCAGCTCCTGCATCCGTACGAGCCTACATTCGATAGAGCATATGTTTATCCCTATGGGACTTAAAAAAAGAGGAATAGAGCCCTCCCGCGCCCTTTCCATATACGGCGTGATAACGGGTATGGTTTTTCCCGTGATTATGTTTCCCTCCGCCTTTTTGTATGCGGCGTCGGACTTGATAATACCCGAGTTTTCCGCCTGCAACGCCTCGGGCGACGAGAGACGCTTGAAGCGCTTGACTTTTAAGGTGATGCAGCTGACCTCCTTTTTCGGCGTGGGGGTGTCGGGAATAATTTTCGGGTTTGCCGAGGAAATAGGACTTGTGTTCTATAAAAGTGAAATGTGCGGTAGATACATAAAACTCCTTGCTCCACTTATCGTAATAATGCTCTACGACCACCTTGCCGACGCCATACTCAAAGGACTTGGCGAACAGCTCAGCGTTATAAAATACAATATAATCGACTCGGTCTCCAGCGTCATTCTGGTGTGGCTTCTTGTGGAGAGATTCGGGATAGGCGGTTATATTTTCGTGGTGTGGTTTGGCGAGGCTTTGAATTGCATTATGTCGGGCAGAAAGCTTGTAAAGCGCACGGGCGTACCAATAAGGGTGGTCGGCTGGTTTTTCCTTCCCGCCGTCGCCTCGGTTTTGTCGGTGGCAATAACGAGAGGCGTCAGAATTATGCTTGACGGCGAGGTGGCATCCGCCTTTTCTCCGCTCCTTGTGAATCTTTGTATTTCCGCTCTTCTTTATCTTCTTATTTTGCGCATCTTCCGCCTTATTACCCTTAACGATTACAAGCTTCTAAGGCGCGCTTTCGCTTGACTTTCATCCCGCTTTGTGCTATCATATGGTAAAGGGAGTGAAAGAAATGAAAAGAGAAAAGCTCAATCGTGTAACGAAATTTATAATGATTATTTCCACGGCGTCGCTTATCGTGGCTGACCTGTTTTTTGCAAACGTGGTTAACAGTCATTCCTCGGGACTGATGTCCTTTGGATATACTACCAACTTGATGTTTCTCTTTATGTTCACCTTCCCCGTAGTATTTTTTCTTCTCAATACTTTAAGCTTCATAAAGGAATGTATTCTTTATCGGGCAGGGGAGTGCTCCAAGGGGAAATTCAATTCCATTTCTTCCTCCTTCGTGCTTATGCTCCTTGGCATCGCCTTTTATATTGTCGGGGCAAATATGACGAGCGTTGTGGGAATATATCTCGCCATGGCAAGCATAGTATTCTTACTTGTGTCGGTAATATTGATGTTTATTTACTTTAATAAAAGATAAAAAGATAAGAGACCTCGCGGTCTCTTATCTTTTTATCCTTTACTTACCCTTACTGTCCTTTAAGCTTACGATACTGTTAAAGGTGTTTTCGTTCTTCGTATCACGGCAGAAATAGCCAAGACGAACAAACTGGAACTTGTCACCCTTCTCGGCGTCGGCAAGATTTGCTTCAAGAAGCGCCTTCTTAACCGTCTTTGAGTTGGGGTTAAGATAGTCGGTATATTCCTTGTCCTCGGGAAGCTTTGAGGGGTCCTCCAGAGTCAGAAGATTGTCGTAGAGAACAACGTCTGCTTCATGTGCGTTGTCGGCAGAAAGCCAATGGATAGTGCCCTTGATTTTTCTTCCGTCGGCAGGCATACCGTTCTTCGTTTCAAGGTCTGCGGTACAATGTACCTCAAGTACGTTTCCTTCGTCATCAAGCACCGCTCTGTCGTACTTAACGATAT
>JAZSLY010000143.1:0-3017 GCA_045535585.1 Eubacteriales bacterium | reverse complement strand
GTCTTCCTAAGACCGCTTGGCCTCCGACTTGTTACGTCATAGCCTCCGTCAAAGAAGGTGCTCTCGTTTATAGGATTGAGCCATATATCCGTAAAACCGCAGGACTGTATGTAGTCAAGCTTCTCAATTATTCCATTGAGGTCACCCACGCCGTCGCCGTTTGTATCGTAATAGGATTGAGGATAAATTTCGTACACTATCGCATTGTTAAGCCAGTTTTTCATATTTTCTCCTATGCTAATTAAATTTTTACGTTTATTTATTATAACACAAAAGCACCGAAATAACAACAGTTATTCACGCCAGAATTCTCTTTTTCCCGTGGAAATTGCAGAAGCTCCGCAGGAAAGTGCTTCCTTTATTTCCTCTCTCGTTTCAACCAGCCCTCCTGCTACGATAGGCATTTCAAGCTTTTCTCTCATTCGCTTTATTACCTTTGCCACAGTACCCGGCATAATTTCTATCATATCCGCCTTTGACTGACGCGCCGCCTCTATGCTTGTGTCCACCGAGTGTGAGTCCACGATAAAGAAGCGCTGTACCGTGCAAATGCCTAACTTCTTTGCCGATTTGACAATATTCGTTCTGGTGCTGATAATCCCGTCCACGCCAAGCTTTTTGGCAAAGCGTATGCCACACTCGTCCTTGCCTATTCCTTCGGCGAGGTCAAGGTGTATAAAATATTTCTTTCCCGCCTTGTGAGAGGCATCCGCCTCCCCTTCTATATCCTCGATATTGGGAGCAAGCATAAAAATCATCTGTACGTCGGACTCCAACGCCGCCCTGAATTCTTCGGCATGTCTGACCGCGGCAATTATCATTCCATTCACCTCTGTTACCTCACTTTCATATTTACAAATAGCTGTGTTTAGCTAAATAAAATTCGCACCTTTAGCTGACCGAAGGTCAATTTAGCTCGCGCAAGCGAATTTAGCGTGCCATAGCACATTTAGCTCGCCGTCAGGCGAATTTAGCAGATTTCAAGCTACGCTTGAAATCATTATACCACTCTTTTTAAAAAGCATCAAGGGGCTATAAAATTTTTTTAGCTCCTTGAAATATTTTTTGCTTATATTCTTGCGACACCCGTTTTCCTTGCGGTTTCAATAACTGCCTTTGCAACCGCCTCTGCCACTCTCTTGTCAAGGGCGGGGGCGATTATATTTTCCTCGGTTATTTCGTCGTCGGGAATGAGAGAGGCGAGAGCGACCGACGCCGCCATCTTCATTTCCTCGTTTATCTGAGACGCTCTGCAATCAAGAGCTCCGCGGAAGATACCTGGGAATGCCAAAACGTTGTTTATCTGGTTGGGGAAGTCCGAGCGACCCGTTCCAACCACCACGGCGCCTGCCGCCTTTGCCACGTCGGGCATAATCTCGGGGGTAGGGTTTGCCATAGGGAACATAATTGCGTCCTTTGCCATACTCTTTACCATTTCGGGTGTTACGAGGTTGGGTGCCGAAACGCCGATGAAAACGTCGGCGCCGCAGAGAGCGTCGGCAAGAGTGCCCTTTTTGCCCTCAAGGTTAGTTACCTTTGCTATCTCCTCCTGCGCAGGATTGTTGTTTTCGTCACCTTTGCAGATAATTCCGTGTCGGTCACAGAAGGTAAGATTTTTCACGCCCAGATTCATCAGGTGCTTACCGATAGAAATACCTGCCGACCCTGCTCCGTTTATTACTACCTTTACTTCGCCCATCTTCTTTCCTACCAGCTTCAGCGCATTGATAAGTGCCGACGCCACAACTATTGCGGTGCCGTGCTGGTCGTCGTGGAAAACGGGAATGTCGCATATCTCTTTAAGTCTTTTCTCTATCTCAAAGCAACGGGGGGCGGAAATATCCTCAAGGTTGATACCGCCGAAGCTTCCCGACAGAAGATATATGGTGCGCACTATCTCGTCAACGTCCTTTGACTTTATGCAAAGGGGAAAGGCGTCGACGTCGGCAAACTCCTTGAAGAGTGCGCATTTACCCTCCATTACGGGCATACCTGCCTCGGGTCCTATATCTCCGAGTCCCAAGACTGCCGTGCCGTCGGTGATAACGGCAACGAGGTTTGACCTGCGGGTAAGCTCGTAGGATTTATTTATATCCTTGTTTATTTCAAGGCAGGGCTCTGCAACGCCGGGGGTGTAGGCGAGGGACAAATCCCCCCTTGAATTTATGGGCACACGGGAGATGACCTCTATTTTGCCCCTCCATTCGTAATGCTTTTTAAGAGATTCTTCTCTGATATTCATAATTATTCCTCCCATGGAAATTTATACTGTGTAAGTCCAAGCTCGTCACGAACTGCCATAATTTCCTTCTGTACCGACTCGTTTATCGGCACGCCGTCACGGCGTGCAAGGCGCACGAGATGTTCCTTTTCGCCTGCCGAGTAAATTCTTTCAGCGCCCGGAGCTTTTATGGAGTTGCGGACAGCACGGATAATGTCGCCCGCCTTCTTTCTGCAAAGCTCTTCACCAAGGAAATGGTCGGTGTCGATAGCGATGAAGAAGTGTCCCAGATGATAGGGCGCCTTGTTTCCGTTTTCATCCTTGCCGTCAAGCGCCTTTCCGTACAATCCGTCCTGCAATACCGCCGAAAGAAGCTCTACCACCATAGCATAGCCGTAGCCCTTATATCCGCCGAGAGCCTCGCCTATACCGCCAAGAGTGGTCAGGGCAGCGGTGCCGTTGCGTATCATTTTCAGCGCCTCGCCTGCGTCACCCTCCACGCTCTCTCCGTCAAGTCCGATAATGGTTCCCGGGTGAACCGCCTCACCTATTCTTTCATAATACTCCACCTTGCCGTTCTGGGTGATGGAGGAGGCGCAGTCAAGAAGGAAGTCAAACTCCTCGTCGGTGGGAATTCCAATAGTAAGAGGGTTAGTACCGAACATACCCTCAACGCCGAGTGTGGGAGCAACTGAGGGACGAGCGTTTGTACCTGTCATACCGATACAGCCGTTCTTTGCAGCCATTGATGTGTAGTAGCCTGCGATACCGTAGTGGCACGAGTTACGTACAACAA